>NZ_JBEXSZ010000128.1:0-24424 GCF_040613865.1 Streptomyces sp. NPDC006197
GTTCTCCGCCATGCCCGATCACTCCTCCACTCCGAGACGCTCACCGTGTGTCCGGCGGGAACCGATCGCTTCCCGCCGCAACAGGCACCGGCCCGGCGGGCGCGGCCCACACGGGCGGGGGGCGGCGGGGCACCGGCTCGGCGGGCGCGGCCCGCACGGGGGGCGGGTGCGTCACAGCTGCGCTGCAGTCCCGCCCCGACCGCACAAGCCCCCCACCCCCGGCTCGTAGACTCGTCGCCGTGGACACGACCCTTCAGGACCCCCTCGTCGGGCGGCTGCTCGACGGCCGCTACCGCGTCGACGCGCGCATCGCCGTCGGCGGGATGGCCACCGTCTACCGGGCCGTCGACACCCGCCTCGACCGCGTCCTCGCGCTCAAGGTGATGCATCCGGCCCTCGCCGCCGACGCCGCCTTCGTCGAGCGGTTCATCCGCGAGGCGAAGTCCGTGGCCCGGCTCGCGCACCCGAACGTCGTCGGGGTCTTCGACCAGGGCGCCGAGGGCGCGTACGTCTATCTGGCGATGGAGTACGTCGCCGGCTGCACCCTCCGTGACGTCCTGCGCGAGCGCGGCGCCCTCTCGCCCCGTGCCGCGCTCGACATCCTGGAGCCGGTGCTCGCCGCGCTGGGCGCCGCGCACCGGGCGGGTTTCGTGCACCGGGACATGAAGCCGGAGAACGTCCTGATAGGGGACGACGGCCGGGTGAAGGTCGCCGACTTCGGCCTCGTACGGGCCGTGGGCTCGGCGACGGCCACGACCGGCGCGGTCCTCGGCACGGTCTCGTACCTCGCGCCGGAGCAGATCGAGCACGGCACCGCCGACACCCGCGCCGACGTGTACGCCTGCGGTGTCGTCCTCTACGAGATGCTGACCGGCGGCAAGCCGCACTCCGGCGACACCCCGGCCCAGGTGCTCTACCAGCACCTGAACACCGACGTGCCCGCCCCCTCGGCGACCGTCCCCGGGCTCGCCCCGGAGCTGGACGCGCTGGTAGCGGCAGCCGCGGCCCGCGATCCCGAGGCCCGTCCGCACGACGCCGTCGCCCTGCTCGGCCTGCTCCGGGAGGCCCGTGCCGGGCTCGGCGACGAGCAGCTGGACGCGGTGCCTCCGCTCGCGCGGTCCGAGGTCCGGGACACCACCGAGGACCGGACGAGCGTGATCGCCCGTCCCGTACCCACGGAAGCCGACGTCCTGCACACCAACCGGCTGCCCGCCCCGGAGGCACCCCCCGCCGCCCGCCGCCGACCCCCGCGCGGCCCCCTTCTCGTCGTCGTCGTCGTCCTGCTCGCCCTCGGCCTGGGCACCGGCGTCTGGTACATCAGCTCCGGCCAGTTCACCCGGGTCCCCGCCGTCCTCGGCCAGTCCGAGGCCGCCGCGACGAAGCGCCTCACCGACGCCGGTCTCGAGGTCGGCACCACGAAGCGCGCCTTCAGCGACGTGTACGAGCGCGGCACGGTCATGGCCGTCGACCCGGCCCCCGGCGAGCGCGTCCGGGGCAACGGCACGGTCACCCTCACGCTCTCCCGCGGCCCGGAGATCGTGAAGGTGCCCAACCTCAAGGGCAAGCCGCTCGCGGAGGCCAAGCGCCTCCTGAAGCAGGAGGGACTCGCCCCCGGGATGATCACCGAGGAGTTCAGCGACTCCGTGGCGCAGGGCTCCGTGATCGGTTCCGACCCCGAGCCCGGCACCGAGCGCAGCCCCGACTCGGCCGTCGCCCTGGTGGTCAGCAAGGGTGCCCCGATCGACGTGCCCGACGTCAGCGGCGAGACCGTCGCCGACGCCACGGCCGCCCTCCAGGAGGAGGGGCTCACCGTCCGGGTCGCCCCGGAGCGGATCAACTCCCCCGAGGACGCCGGCACCGTCGCGGCCCAGTCCCTCGCCGGGGGCAGCCGGGCCGCCGAGGGCGACGTCATCACCCTCACCGTCTCCAAGGGGCCGAAGCCGGTCGAGGTCCCGGACGTGACGGGGCGGTCGACCGCGGACGCGCGTGCGACCCTGGAGGACGCGGGCTTCGAGGTGAAGGTCGAGAAGTCCTTCCCCTACCTCGGCGACACGGTCGCGAGCCAGTCCGTGAAGGGCGGCGAGACCGCGCCCGAGGGCTCCACCATCACCATCACGATCAAGGGACTCTAGAAACCCATGCGCAACCCCGTCGGCGGCCATGTCCCCGTGGCCGGTGGCCTCGCCACGGTCGGCCTCGGCTACGCCCGTGAGCTCGGCGCCGAGACCGTGCAGGTCTTCGTCGCCAATCCGCGCGGCTGGGCGACCCCGGTCGGCAATCCGGCCCAGGACGAGCGCTTCCGGGCCGAGTGCGAGGCCGCGTCGATCTCGGCGTGGGTGCACGCCCCGTACCTGATCAACTTCGGGTCCCACACCGAGGCCACGGTGGAGAAGTCGGTGGAGTCGCTGCGGCACTCGCTGCGCCGGGGCCGGGAGATCGGCGCCAAGGGCGTGGTGGTGCACACCGGCTCGGCGACCGGAGGCCGGCCGCGCGAGGTGGCTCTCGCCCAGGTGCGGGAGCGGATGCTGCCGCTCCTCGACGAGCTGACGCACGAGGACGATCCGTACCTGCTGCTGGAGTCGACGGCGGGTCAGGGCTTCTCGCTCTGCTCGCGGACCTGGGACTTCGGCCCGTACTTCGACGCGCTCGACCACCACCCGAAGCTGGGCGTCTGCCTCGACACCTGTCACGTCTTCGCGGCCGGCCACGACCTGGCGGGCCCGCACGGGGCGGCGCAGACGCTGGACCTGCTGGTGGAAACGGTCGGCGAGGGGCGACTGAAGCTGATCCACGCCAACGACTCGAAGGACGTCGTGGGCGCGCACAAGGACCGGCACGCGAACATCGGGGCAGGTCACATCGGTGAGGAGGCCTTCGGGAACCTCCTGCGGCACCCGGCCACCGAGAACGTACCGCTGATCATCGAGACCCCGGGCGGCAAGGAAGGGCACGTCGCCGACATCGAGCTCCTGAAGAAGCTCCGCGAGCGCCGAGGTTGATCGTTTCCTCTTGAGGAATACCCTAGGGGGGTATACGGTTCTAGCGGCGGCAGGAACCGTACCCGAGGTTGGGGGCACCTCCCATGCAACACGAAGCGCACGCACACCACGGTCATGAAGGCCACGAGGGCCATGAGGGTCACGAGGGCCACGCCGGTCACACCGAACACGGAGACCACGGCGGCCACGCCGGTCACGTCGAGCACGGGGACCACAGTGGCCACGCCGGCCACAAGGATCACACCGGTCACGAGGCCCACGCGACCCACGGCGACCACCAGAGCCACGCCCACCACGCCGGCCACGAGGGCCATCACGCCCCCGGCGGCGCCGTCTCCTGGTCCATGGCCGCCCAGGCCACCCTGCACTGCCTCACCGGCTGCGCCATCGGCGAGGTCCTCGGCATGATCATCGGCACCGCGTTCGGCTGGGGCAACCTGCCGACGATGGTCCTCGCGATCATCCTGGCCTTCTTCTTCGGCTACGCGCTCACCCTGCGCGGCATCCTGAAGGCCGGCGTCGACTTCAGGACGGCCTTCAAGGTCGCCCTCGCCGCCGACACCCTCTCCATCGCCGTCATGGAGATCATCGACAACGGCGTCATCGCCCTCTGGCCCGGCGCCATGGACGCGCACCTCGACGAGCCGCTCTTCTGGATCGTGCTCGCGATCTCGCTCGGCGTCGCCTTCGTGCTGACCACGCCGGTCAACAAGTGGATGATCGGCCGCGGCAAGGGCCACGCGGTGGTCCACCAGTACCACCACTGACCGCACGAGGGACGGTCCGGAGCCACTACAGCTCCGGGCCGTCTCCCGGTTCCTCCTGGTACGAGTAGCGCTGCTCCGTCCACGGGTCACCGAGGTTGTGGTAGCCGCGCTCCTCCCAGAAGCCCCGGCGGTCGGCCGCCATGTACTCCACGCCCCGGACCCACTTGGGCCCCTTCCAGGCGTACAGGTGCGGGACGACGAGCCGCAGCGGGAAACCGTGCTCGGCGGTGAGCAGCTCCCCGTCCTTGTGGGTGGCGAAGATCGTGCCGTCCGCGGCGAAGTCGGCGAGCCGCATGTTGGCGCTGTATCCGTACTCGGCCCAGACCATCACGTGGGTCACATGGGGTGCGGGCGGGGCGAGCTCCAGGATCGTGCGGGCGGGGACACCGCCCCATTCGGCCCCGAGCATGCTGAACTTCGTGACGCAGTGCAGATCGGCCACGACCGTGGAGAACGGAAGGGCCGAGAACTCCTCGTGGTTCCAGCACCGCTTGTCGCCGTCGGCGGTCGCCCCGAAGACGCGGAACTCCCAGCGGTCCGGCTTGAACTTGGGGACGGGCCCGTAATGGGTGACCGGCCAGCCGCGCTGCAGCCGCTGCCCCGGGGGCAGATCCGGCGGAAAGTCCGGCGAACGATCCGGCTGACCCGCTTCCCGGTGTACTCCGCTCTCCGGCTGACCCATGTCATCCATGGTGACAGACGGCGAGGGGTGGTCATGACCAGGCGACCGTCCCGGCAGAGCGATTGGGGCAACTGCGACTAAGCCTGCACTTACTGGACGCCCCCCATTCGGGGTGCGAGGATGCGGCCATCCCGCCCAGTGACGGCGTAGACACATAACGTGGAAGGAGCCTGGAGCGATGCAGGGCGACCCCGAGGTCCTCGAGTTCCTCAACGAGCAGCTGACCGGCGAGCTGACGGCCATCAACCAGTACTGGCTGCACTACCGCATCCAGGACAACAAGGGGTGGACGAAGCTCGCCAAGTACACCCGCGAAGAGTCCATCGACGAGATGAAGCACGCGGACAAGCTGACCGAGCGCATCCTGATGCTCGACGGCCTGCCCAACTACCAGCGGCTCTTCCACGTGCGGGTCGGCCAGACGATCACCGAGATGTTCCAGGCGGACCGACAGGTCGAGGTGGAGGCGATCGACCGCCTCAGGCGCGGGATCGAGGTCATGCGCGCCAAGGGGGACGTCACGTCCGCCAACCTCTTCGAGGAGATCCTGGCCGACGAGGAGCACCACATCGACTACCTGGACACGCAGCTGGAACTGATCGAGTCCCTGGGTGAGGCGCTGTACCTCTCGACGCTGATCGAGCAACCCAGCTAGGGCCGCTCTAAGCGGCTTCCGACAGCTCGGTCACTTCCGCCGTCAGGGCGGGCATGCCCTGGTCCAGGAGCTCGCGTCGCGGGCAGCTGCCGCGCCCGAGGATGGCCTGGATGCGACGGACGCAGGAACCGCAGTCCGTGCCGGCCTTGCAGGCCGAGGCTATCTGGCGGGGCGTGCACGCGCCCGCGTCCGCATGCTCCTTGACCTGCTTCTCCGTGACACCGAAGCATGAGCAGACGTACACGCGGTTCACCTCCCGCCGAGATCGTTAAGGCTAACCTAACCTTACCCGGCGGCCCGGAGCCCCAAAAGCCCCGGATACGACGATGGGGCACGGATCACAGCGATCCGTGCCCCATCTCCGTAGGAAGCTACTTACTGATCGCGGTACATCTCCGCCACCAGGAACGCCAGGTCGAGCGACTGGCTGCGGTTGAGCCGCGGGTCGCAGGCCGTCTCGTAGCGCTGGTGCAGGTCGTCGACGAAGATCTCGTCGCCGCCGCCCACGCACTCGGTGACGTCGTCACCGGTGAGCTCGACGTGGATGCCGCCCGGGTGGGTGCCCAGCGCCTTGTGGACCTCGAAGAAGCCCTTGACCTCGTCGAGCACGTCGTCGAAGCGGCGGGTCTTGTGGCCGGAGGCGGCCTCGAAGGTGTTGCCGTGCATCGGGTCGGTGACCCAGGCGACGACCGCGCCGGAGGCGGTGACCTTCTCGACCAGCTCGGGGAGCTTGTCGCGGACCTTGTCGGCGCCCATGCGGACGATGAAGGTCAGCCGGCCCGGCTCGCGGTCCGGGTCGAGACGGTCGATGTACGTGAGCGCCTCGTCCACCGTGGTGGTCGGGCCGAGCTTGACGCCGATCGGGTTGGCGATCTGCGAGCAGAACTCGATGTGCGCGTGGTCCAGCTGGCGGGTGCGCTCACCGACCCAGACCATGTGGCCGGAGGTGTCGTACAGCCTGCCGGTGCGCGAGTCCGTGCGGGTCAGGGCGCCCTCGTAGTCGAGCAGCAGCGCCTCGTGGGAGGCGTAGAACTCGACGGCCTTGAACTCGGCCGGGTCGGTGCCACAGGCCTTCATGAAGTTCAGGGCGTTGTCGATCTCGCGGGCGAGCGCCTCGTAGCGCTGGCCCGAGGGGGACGACTTCACGAAGTCCTGGTTCCAGGCGTGGACCTGGCGCAGGTCGGCGTAGCCACCGGTGGTGAAGGCGCGGACCAGGTTGAGCGTGGAGGCGGAGGCGTTGTACATCCGCTTCAGGCGCTCGGGGTCCGGGATGCGGGCCTTCTCGTTGAAGTCGAAGCCGTTGACGGAGTCGCCCCGGTAGGTGGGGAGCGTCACGCCGTCGCGGGTCTCGGTCCCCTTGGAGCGGGGCTTCGAGTACTGGCCGGCGATGCGGCCGACCTTCACCACGGGCACGGAGGCCGCGTAGGTGAGGACGGCGCTCATCTGGAGCAGCGTCTTGAGCTTGGCCCTGATGTGGTCGGCGGACACGGCGTCGAAGGCCTCGGCACAGTCGCCGCCCTGGAGCAGGAACGCCTCGCCACGGGCGACGGCTCCCATCCGGGCGCGCAGCTGGTCGCACTCGCCGGCGAAGACGAGCGGAGGATACGACTCGAGGTCCGCGATCACATCGCGCAGAGCCTCGGCATCGGGGTACTCGGGCTGCTGCGCCGCGGGCAGGTCTCGCCAGGTCGCCTTGGCGACGGCGTGGGATTCAGCGTTCACGGTCACAAGCACCACAGTAAGGGGTTCTTCGTCCGGTCCTGTCCCCCTGCTCAATGGCTGAGACGCGCGCCCCCCGGGTCACACCCGAAATGTCCGCCGAGGACCTTCAGGACGTCGGGGGGTGTTACCCTCTGGCCCGTTTGACAAGAACACAGTCGAATTCACAGGGGTGGGCGTGACCCAGAGGCACCGCAGGGACCGCAAGAAGAAACGACTCTTGTACGGGGCGGCAGCCGCTGTCGTCGCCACCGCCACCATCGGCACCATCGCGGTCGCCTCGCCGGGCCTCCTCGGCGCGCCGGGCGACACGTCCGGAGGTGACCTTCCCCTCCAGACGCAGTTCGCAAACGCGGCGCGCGAGTTCGATGTGCCGCAGAGCGTGCTGATGGCGGTGTCGTACCAGCAGACGCGCTGGGAGTCGCACGACGGCGAGCCGAGCACGACCGGCGCGTACAACGTCATGGGGTTGACGAAGGTCGACCCGGAGGACGTACAGCAGAAGGTCACCGACGAGCAGATCGAGCACTTCAACGGCTCGGGCCGGCCGGAGATCGAGAAGACCTTCGACCGCGAGAAGGTCCGGCGCATCCTGGAGAAGGCGGTCGTCGACACCGACGACCCCCGGCTCCACACCCTGGACAAGGCCGCCGAGCTGATCGACAGCTCCACCGAGGCCGTCCAGAACGACACCGCCGCGTCCATCCGCGCCGGCGCCGCGCTCCTCGCCGACTACCAGAAGCAGGCGGGCGCCGAGCTGTCGGAGGACCCGGGCGACTGGTACCCGGCCGTGGCCCGCTACAGCCAGTCCCCCGAGAAGAAGGGCGCCGACCTCTTCGCGAAGCGCGTCTTCGAGTCGATCGAGAAGGGCGAGCGGGAGCTCACCCTCGACGGCGAGCAGGTCGCCCTGCCGGCCGACCCCTCGGTCGAGCCGGTCAAGCCGGCGAACGTGCCGCTGGCCGCCAGCTTCGCAAGCACGACGGAGACCACGCTCCCCGAGTGCCCGCCCGGGCTGAACTGCAACGTCAAGCTGAGCGTGCCCTCCTCCACGGGCAAGAAGAACTACACCGCGGGTGACCGCCCCAACCAGGGCGTGGACATCCGTCAGATCGTCATCCACGACACCGAGGGCGGCTACGACGGCTCGCTCAAGGTGCTCACCGACCCGAACGGTCCGGGCAGCGCCCACTACCTGATCCGGGCCCAGGACGGTCTGGTCACCCAGATGCTCGAGAACAAGAACCTGGCGTGGCACGCGGGCAACTGGACCCACAACATGCACGCCATCGGCGTGGAGCACGAGGGCTACGCCATCAAGGAGGGCAGCTGGTACACCGAGCCCCAGTACCGCTCCTCCGCGGCGCTGGTGAAGTACCTGGCGACCACGTTCCATGTGCCGATCGACCGTGAGCACATCATCGGCCACGACGAGGTGGCGCTCCAGACGGACGGCAACGTCGCCAATCTCCACTGGGACGCGGGCCCGTACTGGGACTGGAACTACTACATGTCGCTCCTCGGCGCCCCGCAGGGCGACAAGGGCGCGGGCGGTCTCCTCAGGGCCGGCCAGGTGGTCCGGGTCGTCCCGCCGTTCACCACGGCGAACCAGCCGAAGCTGACCACCGGTGGCACGGCCGTCCCGGGCCGCCCGTCCAACTTCGGCTACCTGTACACGTCGCCCTCGACGAGCGCGACGCCGCTGAAGGACCCGTACTACTCCTCGGGCTGGTCCGAGGGATCGAACTACGGCGACAAGGTCCGCGCCGGCGGCCTCTACGTCGTCGCCGAGGCCCGGACCGACTGGACGGCGATCTGGTACGCGGGCGTGAAGGCCTGGTTCCAGAACCCGGGCGGCCAGTACACCGTGCCGGTGTCCGGTGCCACGACCGTGAAGCTCAAGGCGGGTCTCGCCTCGACCAAGGTCTTCGGCCGCTCCTTCCCCGACACCGCCGCCTACACCGCGGCGGGTCTGGAAGCCCCGGGCGACGAGAACGCCCCGCTGTCGAAGTTCACCTTCGCCTCCGGCCAGGCCTACGTGAAGGCCGGTCCGGCGGTGAAGGGCGACGACTGGTTCGGCTCCGCCCAGAAGAACGTCGTCGGCAACGTGCTCTTCGTGCCGATCCGCTTCCACCACAAGATCGTCTGGGTGAAGCAGGACGACATCGTGGAGGCGCCCGGCGCCGCGCCCGTCGCCACGAACAACCGCTACAACCTCCTCACCCGCGACGCCTCCGGTGTCCTCTGGCAGTACCAGGGCACCGGCAGCGCCACCGCTCCCTTCCTCACGCGGTACCGGGTCGGCGGTGGCTGGCAGGTCTACAACGCCGTCACCCCGCTGACGGCGCTCCGCGCCGACGGCACCGGTGACGCCGTGGCCCGTGACACCTCCGGCGTGCTCTGGTACTACCAGGGCAGCGGCAACCCGTCCGCGCCGTTCAAGGCCCGGCTGAGGACCGGTGGCGGCTGGCAGGTCTACGACCGGGTCATCGGCGTCCGCGACCTCACCGGGGACTCCAAGCCGGACCTGATCGCCCGCGAGAAGTCGGGCGTGCTGTGGCTGTACAAGGGCACCGGCACCCCGACGACGCCGTTCGCCCCCCGGGTGAAGATCGGCACCGGCTGGCAGATCTACAACGACATCGTCAGCACCGGCGACCTGACCTCCGACGGCAAGCCGGACATGATCGGCCGCGACGCCACCGGAGCGCTCTGGCTGTACAAGGGCACCGGCAGCGCCACCGCCCCGTACGCCACGCGCGTCAAGGTGGGCACCGGCTGGCAGATCTACAACAGCATCACCGGACCGAGTGACCTCACCGGTGACGGCAAGGTCGACTTCGTCGCCCGTGACGGCGCCGGCGCCCTGTGGCTGTACAAGGGCACCGGCAGCGCCACCGCCCCGTACGCCACGCGCGTGCAGGTCGGTCCGGGCTGGCAGTCCTACAACCTGATCTTCTGATCGGGTAGTTGGACCGGCCCCGGGGCCCGGCTCGCACCGTCCACGGTGCGGACCGGGCCCCGTTCGCGTGCCCGGCTGGGTTACAGTGCTCGCATGTACGCGCACTCGAACCAGAACTGGTGGTGGACCGCTCATCCGGCGGCCCACTGATCTCGCGTACACCGACAGACACGCGAAGGCCGCCCGAGGGGCGGCCTTTCTCGTACCCGGGGCCGTTCCTCCTCTCCGTACTCCACTCGGAAGGAACGACACGCCCCATGGACCTCTCCCGTCTCCTCGACGACTCCTGCCCTCCCTTCGCCCTGCTGCGCCGCCGCACCCCCGGCCGTGACCACGACACCGTCGAGGTGCTGATCGGCCGGGTCCACGAGGCCGAGCGCCTCGCGGAGCTGCCCGTGGGCCCGATGCCGACGCTCGCCCTCGTGCCGTTCCGGCAGATCCGGGAGCGCGGCTTCGACGTGCGGGACGACGGCACCCCGCTCTCCGTGCTCGTCGCCGACGAGGCGTACGAGCTGCCGCTCTCCGAGGCCCTGGCCTCGCTGCCCGCCCACGACGTACGGGTGGAGGGCGGCGGTTTCGACGTCTCCGACGAGGCCTACGCACAGACCGTGCGGCGGGTCATCGACGAGGAGATCGGCTCCGGCGAGGGCGCGAACTTCGTGATCCGGCGCACCTACACCGGTGAGATCCCGGGCTTCGGGCGCGCCGACGCGCTCGCCCTGTTCCGGCGGCTGCTCGCGGGCGAGCGGGGCGCGTACTGGACGTTCGTCGTGCACACCGGGGAGCGGACGCTCGTCGGGGCGAGCCCCGAGGTGCACGTCCGGATGTCGGGAGGGACGGTCGTGATGAACCCGATCAGCGGCACGTACCGCTACCCGGCCGGGGCCGCCCCGACCGCCGAGGACCTGCTCGCCTTCCTCGCCGACCGCAAGGAGACCGAGGAGCTCTCCATGGTGGTGGACGAGGAGCTGAAGATGATGTGCACGGTGGGCGACATGGGCGGGGTGGTGGTCGGGCCCCGGCTCAAGGAGATGGCCCATCTGGCGCACACCGAGTACGAGTTGCGCGGGCGGTCCTCGCTCGACGTGCGGGAGGTGCTGCGGGAGACGATGTTCGCGGCGACCGTGACCGGCTCGCCGGTGCAGAACGCCTGCCGGGTGATCGGGCGTCACGAGGAGGGCGGCCGGGGGTACTACGCGGGCGCGCTCGCCCTGCTCGGCACGGACGGGAACGGGGCGCAGACGCTGGACTCCCCCATCCTCATCCGCACCGCCGACATCGCCGCCGACGGCCGGCTGCGGGTGCCGGTGGGGGCCACGCTGGTGCGGCACTCGGACCCCGAGGGCGAGGTCGCCGAGACCCACGCCAAGGCGGCGGGCGTCCTCACGGCCCTCGGCGTCCGGGAGGGTCGGCCGGCCGGCCCGTCGGCGCCGGTGCCGCCGCGGCTCGCCGACGACCCCCGGGTGCGGGCCGCGCTCGACGCGCGCCGGGCGGACCTCGCGCCGTTCTGGCTGAAGATGCAGGCCCGGTCCGCGGAGCTGTCCGGACACGCGCTCGTGGTCGACGCCGAGGACACCTTCACGGCGATGCTGGCGCACGTCCTGCGCTCCTCGGGCCTGGAGGTGTCGGTGCTCCGCTACGACGAGCCGGGGCTGCGGGAGCTGGCCCTCGCCCACGAGGGCCCGGTCGTCCTGGGACCCGGGCCCGGGAACCCCTCGGACGCCGCCGACCCGAAGATGCGCTTCCTGCGCGGCCTCACGGCCGAGCTGGTGCGGGACCACCGCCACGGCCTGCTCGGCGTCTGCCTCGGGCACGAGCTGATCGCGGCCGAGCTGGGCCTGGACATCGTCCGCAAGCGGACCCCGTTCCAGGGGGCGCAGCTGCGGATCGACCTCTTCGGTCAGGAGCAGACGGTCGGCTTCTACAACAGCTTCACGGCCCGCTGCGACGACCGGACGGCGACGGAGCTGGCGCTGCACCGCATCGAGGTGAGCCGGGACGCGAGGAGCGGCGAGGTGCACGCCCTGCGCGGGCCGGGCTTCGCGGGCGTGCAGTTCCATCCGGAGTCGGTGCTCACGACTGACGGGGCCGCGCTCACCGCCTCCCTGCTCGCGGGTGTGCTGGTCTAGGAGGCCCTCGGTACCAGGACGTTCTCGCCGCGCCGCCCGGCGACGTGGTCGAGGACGTTCTGGACGGTGGCGTCGATGATCTGGGTGACCGCGTCGGCCGTGTAGTACGCCTGGTGGGAGGTGACCACCACGTTCGGGAAGGTGACCAGGCGGGCCAGGGTGTCGTCCTCGACGACCTCCAGGGACTTGTCGAGGAAGAAGAGCCCGGCCTCCGCCTCGTACACGTCCAGTCCGACACCGGTGAAGCGGCCGGCGCGGAGCTCGGCGACGAGGGCCTCGGTGTCGACGAGGCCGCCGCGGCTGGAGTTCACCAGGATGGCGTCGTCCTTCATGGCCTTGAGTGCGGCGGCGTCGACGAGGTGGTGGGTGGCCTCCATGAGCGGGACGTGGAGGCTGATGAGGTCGGCCTCGGCGAGGAGCCGCTCCTTGTCGACGTACTTCATGCCGAGTTCCACGCAGGCGGGGTTCTCGGCGACGTCCCAGCCGAGGAGGTTCATGCCGAAGCCGTGGGCGATGCGGGTGAAGGCCTCGCCGATCCTGCCGGTGCCGAGGACGCCGACGGTACGGCCCCGCAGGTCACGGCCCATCAGTCCGTCGAGCCGGAAGTCGAAGTCGCGGGTCCGGTTGGAGGCGCGGACGATCCGGCGGTTGACGGCCAGGGCGAGGGTCCAGGCGAACTCGGCGACGGAGTACGGCGAGTAGGACGAGACCCGGGCGACGGTGAGGCCGAGGCGCTCGGCGACGTCCAGGTCGATGTTGTTGAAGCCGGTGGAGCGCTGGGCGATCAGCCGGGTCCCGCCGGCCGCGAGGGTCTGCAGGACCCGGTGGTTCAGGTCGGCGTTGACGCTGGTGGAGACGGCCTCGTAGCCGGCGGCGATGGGGGCGGTGTCCTCGTCGAGGAAGACGTCCAGGCAGCGGACGTCGTGGTGGCCGGCGAAGGCCTTCTCGAGGAGGGGCTTCTCGTCCGCCTGCACGCCGAATGCCAGGATCTCCACGGGATTCCCCTCATCGTCACGATGGGCCGCACATGCTCGATGCGCACGATATGCGTGATGTACGTGAATATCGCGCACATCACGCACGTCGTGCGCATACGGCCCTTCGGCCGGCCCGGCCGGCTCAGGCGTCGTCGAGGCCGCGCTCGATGGCGTACCGGACGAGCTCCACCCTGTTGTGCAGCTGGAGCTTGCCCAGGGTGTTCTGGACGTGGTTCTGCACCGTGCGGTGCGAGATGACCAGGCGCTCGGCGATCTGCTTGTAGCTGAGCCCCTTCGCGACGAGCCGCAGGACCTCCGTCTCGCGCTCGGTCAGCTGCGGGGCCTTCGGCTCGTCGCCGCCGGCCGCCGGGGCGGGCTCGGAGGCCAGCCGGCGGTACTCGCCGAGGACCAGTCCGGCCAGGCCCGGCGTGAAGACGGGGTCGCCGACGGCCGTCCGGCGGACCGCGTCGATCAGCTCCTCCGTACTGGCCGACTTGAGGAGGTAGCCCGTGGCGCCGGACTTGACCGCCTCCAGGACGTCGGCGTGCTCGCCGCTCGCCGACAGGACGAGGACCCGCAGCTCGGGCCGGCCGCCGACGAGTTCCTTGCAGACCTGGACGCCCGGCTTGACCGGCAGGTTCAGGTCCAGGACGAGGACGTCGGGGCCGGCCGCGACGGCGCGGCGCACGGCCTGCTCGCCGTCGCCGGCGGTGGCGACCACGTCGAAGCCCGCCTCGGCGAGGTCGCGGGCGACCGCGTCCCGCCACATCGGATGGTCGTCGACGACCATCACCTTGATCAACTGCTCGTTCACTTCTCCCCTGCCTTCCCCCGTGGGACCTTCAACTCGACTTCCGTGCCCTGACCGGGGACCGAGACCAGCTCGGCCGTGCCGCCCAGATCCCGCAGTCTCCCCCGGATGGACAGGGCGACGCCCATCCGGCCCTCGCCCTCCGCCTGCGCGAGACGGCCCTCCGGGATGCCGGGGCCGTCGTCCCGGACGGTGACGATCACCTCGTCCGGCCAGTCCTCGACCAGGATCCACGCGTGCGCGTCCTCGCCGGCGTGCACCCGGACGTTGTCCAGGGCGGCGCCGACGGCGGCGGCCAGTTCGCGGGCGGCGGCCGGCGGCAGCAGGACCGGGGCGCCCGGCTCGGAGAGCGTGACCCGGGCCCCGGCGCGCGGGGCGAGCAGGACCCGGAGGTCGACGGGGGCGTCCGCGTCGGGTTCGTCGTCCACGTCCACGACCCGGACGACGGCGCCCTCGGACTCGTCCTCGGAGACCAGGCTGGGCCGGGCGAGCCCGCCCGCGACGAGGGTGCGGAGGGCGATCTCCTGCTCCCCCGCCATCCGGCCCAGTTCGGCCGCCTCGCCGCCGAGCGCGGTGCCGCGCCGCTGCACCATCGCGAGGACCTGGAGGACGCTGTCGTGGATGTCGCGGGCGAGCCGCTCCCGCTCCCGGGTCGCGGCCTCGATCTCCAGGGCGCGGGCGAGGGTGCGCTCGGAGGCGCGGGCGACCTCGACGACGTAGCCGATGGCGATGGAGGCGACCCAGACGAGGAGCACGTTGTGGAAGGTGTCCCGGCTGGGGTGGCCGCGCTCGACGATGTTGGCGACGGCGACCAGGGAGGAGGCGACGCCTGCCCAGCGCCAGCCGCCCTTGATGGCGTAGGCGAGGACGGAGCCGGCGGTCCATATCGACGGCAGGGTGGGGCCGTCGGACGACTGGGCCTGGGCGTCGGCGAGCGGGGTGAGGAGGATGCCGACGAGGGCGATGGTGAGGTCGGCGACGAGGAAGCGCCTGGTGCAGCCGGCCGCGTTCGCCACCTTGGGGAGGGTGGCGAGGGTCCAGCAGCACAGCACCGCCAGATAGCCGACGGCGATCCAGGGCCGCTCGTACCCGCTCCGGCCGAAGGCGAACAGCAGGACCGCGTAGACCATCGTCAGGACGCGGTAGCCGGTCAGCGCCCGCCACAGCGGCTGCTCGACCGACATGCGCACGACACGCTCGCGCTTGGCCATCTCCCCCACCCCCGGGTCCCCGCGGGGACCTACGCGCCGGACTCTTCCCGAGCGGCGATCTCGGCCTTGACGGCCTCCTTGGCCGCCTTCTCCGCCTCCGCGATCTGCCGCTTGGCGGCCGTCGCGTAGATGTCGACGTACTCCTGGCCGGACAGCTTCATGATCTCGTACATGACCTCGTCGGTCACCGAGCGGAGGATGAAGCGGTCCCCCTCCATGCCCTGGTAGCGGGTGAAGTCCAGCGGCTTGCCGATCCGGATGCCCGGGCGCATCAGCTTGGGGACGACCTTGCCGGGCGGCTGGATCTTCTCGGTGTCGATCATGGCGACCGGGATCACGGGCGCGCCGGTGGCCAGGGCGACACGCGCCAGACCGCCGGGCTTGCCCCGGTAGAGGCGCCCGTCGGGCGAGCGGGTCCCCTCGGGGTAGATGCCGAAGAGGCCGCCGCCCTCGATGACCTCGATGCCGGCCTTGATGGCGGCCTCGCCCGCGCCGCGGGCACCCGAACGGTCCACCGGGAGCTGGCCGACGCCCTTGAAGAAGGCGGCGGTGAGCTTGCCCTTCACACCGGGGGTGGTGAAGTACTCGGCCTTGGCGATGAAGGTGACCTTGCGGTCCAGGACGGCGGGCAGGAAGAAGGAGTCCGAGAAGGACAGGTGGTTGCTCGCGAGGATCGCGGGTCCCTCGGCGGGGATGTTCTCCAGACCCTCCACCCAGGGCCGGAAGGCGAGCTTCAGGGACCCTCCGATGGAGAACTTCATTGCGCCGTAGATCAACTCGCCATGCCTTCCGTGTGCCGTCGCCACGACTTTATCCCGTACCGGCGCACGGCCCCGGCTACGGCCCTGGTCGGTGTCGGTCCGGTCGCGTACGGTGAAGGTCCTTCCCCATATTCCGTCGCTCCGGCGTACCCGAGGACGCCGGAGTCGCAACGAACAGGAGACCCCGGTGCCGGTCCTTCCCGGAGCCGAGCCGTACCGCCACGAAGGCGGAGAGGTCGGCGTCCTTCTCTGTCACGGATTCACCGGTTCCCCGCAGTCGATGCGTCCGTGGGCCGAGTACCTGGCCGAGCGCGGCCTGTCGGTGTCGGTGCCGCTGCTGCCGGGCCACGGCACCCGCTGGCAGGACATGCAGCTCACCACCTGGCAGGACTGGTACGCGGAGGTGGACCGGGCCCTGCGCGAGCTCCTGGAGCGGTGCCGGACCGTCTTCGTCTTCGGCCTCTCCATGGGCGGGGCCCTCACGCTGCGGCTGGCCTCCCAGCACGGCGACGCGGTGCGCGGCATCGTCCTGGTCAACCCGGCGAACAAGGTGCACGGCCTCGCCGCGCACGCGCTGCCCGTCGTCCGGCACCTGGTCCCCTCCACCAAGGGCATCGCCAGCGACATCGCCAAGGAGGGCGTGACCGAGCTCGGCTACGACCGGGTGCCGCTGCACGCCGCGCACACCATGCGCCGGTTCTTCCGGATCGTGGACGCGGAGCTCCCCCAGGTCACCCAGCCGGTGGTACTGCTCCACAGCCCCCAGGACCATGTCGTGCCGCCCGCCGACTCGGCCCGGATCCTCTCCCGCATCTCCTCGACGGACGTCAAGGAGATCCTGCTGGAACAGAGCTACCACGTGGCGACGTTGGACCATGACGCGGAGCGGATCTTCGACGAGAGCCTGGCCTTCATCGAGCGTCTGGCCCCGGAACTGGTCGACGGGAAGGGGAGCAGGAGCGGTGGCTGAGCAGCAGGACGGCGACGGGCGGGAGCCGCAGCCCATCGACGAGGAGGCGGCCTGGGCCGCGATCGTCGCCGGGTACGGCGAGGAGCCCGCGGACCCTCCGGGGGCGAAGCCGTTCCGGCCCGTCGAGAACCTGTCGCTGCCGGAGCCGGAGGACGGGGAGGAGGGGGAGGACGGGGAGATCCGGCCCGTGAAGGGCACGGCCTGGAAGCCGAGGCCGAAGCCCGCGGAGCCCGCGCCGGAGGACGACGGGCCGGAAGAGGACCCGGAGACGGGCCCCGAGCGGCCGGCGCTCGGCAGCTCGATCGTGTTCGCGCCCGGGGTGCGGACGGGCGGTCCCCGGGACTACTCGCCGGCCGAGCCGGACGACGCGGCGGGCGGCGCCGACGAGGGCCACTTCGTCCCGCCGGAGCCGCCTCCGCTGCCCGAGGCGGACGCGACGTCCAAGTTCGCCTGGCTCGCGGTCGTCGGCGGCCCGGTCCTGATGCTGCTCGCCGTCCTGCTCCAGTGGGACATGACCTGGTGGCTGACGACGCTCTGCGTGGGCGGCTTCCTGGGCGGCTTCGCGACCCTGGTGGCCCGGATGAAGCACGACGACGACGATGACGACGGCTTCGACGACCCGGGGCGCGGGGCGGTGGTGTAGCCCCCGGCCCCTACGGGGCGGGCACGCGGACCGCCGCGAGGACCGGAAGGTGGTCGGTGGCCGCCCGTAGGTCCTCGGGGTCGAGGTCCGTCGGGACCCCGCAGCCGAGGAACTCGATGCCCGGGGTCGCCAGGATCGCGTCGATGCGCTGGTGCGGGTCGGCGGGGGTCGAGGTGTACTCGCCGCCCCAGGGGCTGACCGCCCACCCGTCCTGGAGCTCCTTGGTGAGGCGGGTGAAGGCGGGGCCGCCGGGGCGTTCGTTCAGGTCGCCGGCGACGAGGGCGTGCGGGGTGCCGAGGGCGGCGACCCGGTCGAGGACCATCCCGGCCTGGGCGTACCGCTCGTCCTCCCGCAGGCTCAGATGGCAGCTGACGAGACCGAGCCGGGCCCCGGCGAAGCGGACGACCGCGGTCGCGAGACCGCGCCGGTGCAGGCCCGGCGTGAGCGGCAGCAGGACGTCCTCGGTCCGTTCCACGGTGGCCCGCAGGGAGCAGAGCAGGAGCGGCCCCGCCGCGGTGGCGCCGCCGCTCAGGACGACGAGCTCGCTCTTGGCGGCGAGCCGGGCGGCGTGTTTGCGCCAGCGGAAGAAGCGGGGGGCCTCCTGGACGAAGACGAGGTCCGGGGCGCAGCCGCGGATCACCCGGGCGAGGGCGTCCTCGTCGTCGCGCATCGAGCGGACGTTGTAGCTCAGGACCCGGAGGACGGCCGAACCGTCGCTCTCGGTGCGGGAGTTGGGCAGCTCACTGATCGCCATGACGGCCAACATACGACGACCGCCCGTCGTGTCCAGGGGGACGCGACGGGCGTACGCCGTTCGACGGTGCAGCAACGACGGCCGAAACCGTCATGTGAGCAACCCCCGCGGCGATCGACCACGTCCGCGAGAGCGGCGCCGGTCCAGGCGCGAAGGGGGCGGCTCAGCCCTGGCGGGCCAGGTCCGCGGCGCCGACCAGGCCTGCCTTGTTGCCGAGCTGGGCCGCGAGGACCTGCGCGTGCGGCCGCCACTGGCCGCCGATCAGCCAGCGCCGGAAGGACTTGCGGATCGGGTCGAGGACGAGGTCGCCCTCGTCCGAGACGCCGCCGCCGACGATGAACGCGGACGGGTCGAAGAGCGAGGCCAGGTCGGCGAGGCCGGCGCCCGCCCAGCGGGCCAGCTCGCGGAAGGAGTCGATGGCCACCGGGTCGCCCGCACGGGCGGCCTCGCTGACGTGCCGGCCCTCGATGCCCTCCGGGGTGCCGTCGCCGAGGCCCAGGAGGACCTCCGCGCGCTCCGGGGTGGCGTTGGCGCGCTGCTTGGCGTACCGGACGAGCGCGCGCCCGGAGGCGTACTGCTCCCAGCAGCCCTGGCTGCCGCAGCCGCACAGCAGACCGTCCGGGACGACCCGGATGTGGCCGAACTCGGCGGCCACGCCGAAGCGTCCGCGGCGCAGCTTGTTGCCGATGATGATGCCGCCGCCGAGGCCGGTGCCGAGGGTGATGCAGATGACGTCCTCGTGGCCCTGGCCGGCGCCGAAGCGGTACTCACCCCAGGCCGCCGCGTTGGCGTCGTTCTCGACGACGACGGGCAGACCGACCCGCTGCTCGACCTTGTCCTTGAGCGGCTCGTGCCGCCAGTCGATGTTCGGCGCGAAGAGGACGGTGGCGCGCTTGTCGTCGACGTAGCCCGCGGCTCCGATGCCGACGGCCTCGATCGAGTGGCCCTTGCCGGCCTCGGACACGGCGGCGCAGATGGCGTCGACGATGCCTTCGGGGGTCGGCGGGGTGGGCACGGTGTGCGTGTCGAGGATGTTGCCCTCCTCGTCGACCACGCCGGCCGCGATCTTCGTGCCGCCGATGTCGACGCCGATGGTGAGTCCCATGTGTCCCTCAGTTTTCGGTCGAGCCCCGCTAAGGCCCACCGTACCCGAGGGGAGGTGCCCCGCCGGTCAGTCGAGGTCGATGTGCTGGCCGGTTCCGGGCCCCTCGTCGTCCTTGCGGTCGTCCTTGCGGGGGACGTCCGGGTCGGCGTCCCGGCGCGGGTCGTCGTCCTCGGGTACGGCGCCGCCGCGGGTCCAGCGGCTCTCGTGGCCCTCGACGGCGGAGCGGTAGGCGGCGAGCAGCTCGCTGCCGGCGGCGGCGAGGTGGTCGAAGACCTGCGGGTTGCGCTCGATGACGGGCTCGACGGCGGCCTTCGCCTGGTTGACGAGCTGCTGCACGGTCTGCGCGGCGGTCTGCGCGGCCCGGCCGCCGAGGAGCGGGTTCCCGAGGCCGCCGGAGACCTTGTCGGCCACGGCCTCGAAGAGCCTGCGGAACTCCTCCGCGGGTGAGCCGGGCTCGGCCGCGGACTGCGCCCGGCGGCGGGCCTTCTCCGCCTCCAGGTCCTCGGCACAGGCCTTGGCCCAGGCGTCCGAATCGCTCATGGCGTACTCCTCAATGGCTGTGTACTTCGACGGTACACGCCACCTCAGGGGGTGCGGGGCCAGAGCCCGGGGTCGGGTGTGAAGCGCACCCGGAGGTCCCCCTCGACGAGCCCGGCGCCGGTGACCGTGCAGCGGCGCAGGGCTCCCGGCAGCGGGACGCCGCGGCGGAACGCGCCGACGGTCAGGAGCAGTTCGTCGCCGCGGCGGACGAGCGAGAGCTCCTCCTTGACGGCCCCCGGCAGGGGGATGTGCCAGACGAGGACGCCGTCCTCCCCGCGCCGGTCCTCGACGGTCCACTCCGGAACGGGGACGGGGACCGGCTCGGGCCGGACGGGCGCGAGGAGGACCAGGTCCTCGGCTCCGCGCGGGGCGCGGCCCAGGTGCGGCAGCTCGTACAGCTGCTCGCCGGTGGTGGTACGGAGCTCCGCGAGGTGCCGGTGCTGTTCGGCGGTGAGTCCGGCCAGCCACGGGTCCTCGGAGCCGGCCGGGAGGATCCGGTTCGCGACGACGGCGTCGAGGGCGAGGCGCTGGACGGCGAGGCCGAGCCGGGCGGTGCGCAGGGCGCGGGCGGCGGCGGGGCCGGGTTCGAGGACGAGGCGGACGGTGGTGGCGGGGGCCTCGACGACGGCCTGGACGGCGGCGAGCTCGGCCTCCCAGCGGGCCGTCGTCTCGTACAGCCACTGCGCGGGCATGGGGACGCCGGCGAGCTGGGCGAGCATCGGGCGCAGGGCGCGGGCGGCCTGGCGCTCCGGCGGCAGCAGGCGGCGCAGATAGCGGCGGAGCTGCGCGGGCAGGGCGAGGAGGGCGAGGGCCTCGTCGAGCGGGGGCAGGTCGACGACCGCGAGGTCGTGGTCCCCGGCGGCGGCGTCGCGCAGGGCCCGCAGCAGGGCGAACGGGCGGCTGCCGGGGAGCTCGGTCAGTTCGGCGTCCTCGAAGGGCGCGGCGCCGAGCAGGTCGAGGGCGGCGGAGGAACGGGCCTGGAGGGCGAGGAACTCCCGGCGGAAGTCGGCGCCGGGGTCGGGCCGGAGGATCCGGAGCCCCTCGATCGGTTCCGCGTCCTCGGAGACGAGCAGGACCCGGCGGCCGGCCCGCGCCCGCGCCTCGGCGAGGGCGGTGGCGGCGGCGAGGGTGGTGCGTCCGGCGCCGCCGGGGCCGGTGACAAGGATGATCCGCATACGGGGGACGTTACCGGGCCCGCGCCGGACCCCCGCCGCGGCCCTCCACCCCACCGGGACGATCGCCCACGCGGGGCCCGGAAGCCGGGGCCTACGCGCCTGATTCGACGCGCTTCTTCAGGCCGTCCAGTGCCCGGTCGATGATGACCTTCTCCGCCTTGCGCTTGATCATGCCGAGCATGGGGATCTTGACGTCGACCGTCAGCTGGTACGTCACCTCGGTGCGGTCGGCGCCGAGCGGCTTCAGGAGGTAGGAGCCGTCGAGGGAGCGGAGCATCTGGGACCTGACGAGGGTCCAGCTGACCTCGTTGTCCCCGGTCCAGGTGTACGCGAGGGTGTGGTCGTCCCTGATGGCGCCCGCGTCGAGGAGGAGGCGGACCTTCTCCGCGCGGCCCGCGGAGTCCTTCTCCAGGACTTCCGCCTCCTTCACCTCGCCGGTCCATTCGGGATAGCGGGCGAAGTCGGCGATCACGCTCATGACGTCGGCCGGCGCCGCCTCGATGGTGATGCTCGAGCTGGTGTGTTCGGCCATCGCGGTGGCTCCTCCACTGTGCGGTCCGGCGGAAGCGAAAGGGGCACAGGCGTGCCGACGGAAGGCTATCGCGCCCCCGTGCCCGCGCCGTCACCACTCCAGGGCGAAGGGCTTCCCGGTCGAGGCGAAGTGGCCGACGTTCACGCACTCGGTGGAGGCGATCCGCATGCGCCGGGCCAGCGGCTGGTGGACGTGGCCGAAGAGGGCGTAGCGGGGGCGGACGCGGTGGATGGCGTCGAGCAGGGCCCGACTGCCGCGCTCGAAGCGGCGGGCGACCGTGTCGTAGGTGAGGTCGGGCACGTCGGGCGGGATGTGGGAGCAGAGGACGTCGACGTCGCCGAGGGCCTCGACCTTGGCCGCGTACTCCTCGTCGGAGATCTCGTACGGGGTGCGCATGGGCGTGCGCAGCCCGCCGCCGACGAAGCCGAAGACGAGGCCGTCGAGTTCGACGCGGTGCCCGTCGAGGACCGTCGTCCCGGGGCCGGCGTACTCGGGCCAGAGCCGGGGGATGTCCACGTTCCCGTAGGTGGCGTACGTGGGGGTGGGGAACGCGGCGAAGAGTTCGGCGTACTGGCGGCGGACGGCGGCCTCGATGGCGGTGTCGCGGTCGACGTCGAGTCCGGCCCAGAGGCGGCGGCCGAGGTCGCGGGCCTCGTCGAAGCGGCGGGCGGTGCGGAGCTCGACGAGCCGGTCGGCGTTCTCGGTGCCGAAGAGGTCGGGGAAGATTCCCCGGCTGTGGTCGGCGTAGTCGAGGAAGAGGACCAGGTCACCAAGGCACACGAGGGCGTCGGCGCCCTCCCCCGCCTTGGCGAGGTCGCCGGCGTTGCCGTGTACGTCACTGACCACATGGACTCGCATGAGCCCACCTTAGGGGGTGTCACCTGCGGTTACTTGGGAGTCGTGAAACCTGTGGATTACTGTGCGCAGAGCACCGTCACGCCGGTGTGACGCACGGAACATCTCGCCGGGACCCCCTATCCGGAACCGAGTACTGACGAGTAACGTCCGGGCAGTCCAGTCGTGCTCACCCCCACTGAGCACCTGCCCGATCATGGACTTCACCGGTGCATCACACAGAGCCGTGGCGCCGGCGCCCGATGAGGAGCAGCAGTCTTGCGCGAGTTCAGCCTTCCGGCCCTGTACGAGGTCCCCACGGACGGCAACCTGACGGATCTCATCCGCCGCAACGCCTCCCAGCACCCAGACGTCGCCGTGATGGGGCGCAAGGTCGACGGCGTCTGGACGGACGTCACCGCCACGCAGTTCCTCGCCGAGGTCCGCGGGGTCGCCAAGGGCCTGATCGCCTCCGGCGTGGAGCCGGGCGACCGGGTCGCCCTGCTCTCCCGCACGCGCTACGAGTGGGTGCTCCTCGACTTCGCGATCTGGAGCGCGGGCGCGGTGACCGTGCCGGTGTACGAGACGAGCTCGCCGGAGCAGGTCCAGTGGATCCTGGGCGACTCGGGCGCGACCCTGGTGCTCGTCGAGAGCCCGGCGCACCAGGCCTCGGTGGAGTCCGTACGGGACCGGCTTCCGGAGCTCAAGGGCGTCTGGCAGATCGAGGACGGCGCGCTCGCTCAGCTCACGGCCACCGGCGCGGACGTCTCCGACGAGCTGCTCGACGAGCGCATGTCGACGGCGCACGCGGACGACCCGGCGACGATCGTCTACACCTCGGGCACGACGGGCCGCCCCAAGGGCTGTGTCCTGACCCACCGGGCCTTCTTCGCCGAGTGCGGCAACGTGGTGGAGCGGCTGAAGCCCCTCTTCCGTACGGGCGAGTGCTCGGTGCTGCTGTTCCTGCCGGCCGCGCACGTCTTCGGGCGGCTCGTCGAGGTCGCGTCCGTGATGGCGCCGATCCGGCTGGGCTGCGTCCCGGACATCAAGAACCTCACGGACGAGCTGGCCTCGTTCCGCCCGACGCTGATCCTGGGCGTGCCGCGCGTCTTCGAGAAGGTCTACAACTCGGCGCGGGCGAAGGCGCAGGCCGACGGCAAGGGCAAGATCTTCGACAAGGCCGCGCACACGGCCATCGCGTACAGCCGGGCCCTCGGCACCCCGCAGGGCCCGTCCTTCGGGCTCAGGCTGAAGCACAAGGTCTTCGACAAGCTGGTCTTCAGCAAGCTGCGGGCGGTGCTCGGCGGTCGCGGGGAGTACGCGATCTCGGGCGGCGCGCCGCTGGGCGAGCGGCTCGGCCACTTCTTCCGGGGCATCGGCTTCACGGTCCTGGAGGGCTACGGCCTGACGGAGTCGTGCGCGGCGACCGCGTTCAACCCGTGGGACCGGCAGAAGATCGGCACGGTCGGCCAGCCGCTGCCGGGCTCGGTGGTGCGGATCGCCGACGACGGCGAGGTGCTGCTGCACGGCGAGCACATCTTCACGGAGTACTGGAACAACCCGGCGGCGACGGCCGAGGCGCTGGCGGACGGCTGGTTCCACACGGGTGACATCGGCACGCTCGACGAGGACGGCTACCTCGCGATCACCGGCCGCAAGAAGGAGATCCTGGTGACGGCGGGCGGCAAGAACGTCGCCCCGGCGGTCATCGAGGACCGGATCCGGGCGCACGCGCTGGTCGCGGAGTGCATGGTGGTCGGCGACGGGCGTCCGTTCGTGGGCGCGCTGGTCACGATCGACGAGGAGTTCCTGGGCCGCTGGGCGAGCGAGCACGGCAAGCCGGCCGGTTCGACGGCGGCGTCCCTGCGGGAGGACGCCGAGCTGATCGCCGAGGTCCAGCGGGCGATCGACGACGGCAACGCCGCGGTCTCCAAGGCGGAGTCGGTCCGCAAGTTCCGCATCCTCCCGGCCCAGTTCACCGAGGAGGCGGGGCACATCACCCCGTCCCTGAAGCTGAAGCGGAACGTGGTGGCGAAGGACTTCGCGGACGAGATCGAGGCGATCTACAGCAAGTAGGAGCGGGTACGGAGGGGCCCGGGGCGATTCGGACCCAGCGCGGGGGCTATCCGCGAGCGCGTGTACGCACCGAGATAGGTCACCACGTCGACGTTGTCGCCGATGCGCCGCATGACCTGTCGGGC
>NZ_JBEXSZ010000129.1:0-23983 GCF_040613865.1 Streptomyces sp. NPDC006197
CGCCTTCGCGCTCAGCGCCCGCGCCCTGAGCGCCTCCACGCTGCTGCCCGCCGCCGCACCACCGGGGCTACGGATTACTGCTGGTTGATGCGCTCGTCGATGACCTTGTCGGCCGCCTCGCCGGCCTTCTTGGCGTCCTCGCCCTTCAGGACCTTGGTCATGTAGTCCTTGATCGGGTTCGGGGCGGTCTCGACGTTCGCCCAGCCCGGGGTGACCGGGGTGACCTTGCCGGAGACGGAGGAGGCCGCCATGGCCTCGGCGAAGGAGCCCGCGGCGGGCTTGAACTGCGCGGAGTCGGTGTTGGGAAGCAGCGCGCCCTCGGTGGCGGCGGCGTACTTCGTCATGAACTCCTTGCCGGCGGCGAGGGCCAGCCACTCCTTCGCGAGGTCCTTGTTCTTGGAGCGCTCGGCGATGGCGAGGTTCGAGCCGCCGAGGAAGACGGAGCCCGGCTTGTCGGCGGTCTTGCCCGGGATCGGGAAGTAGCCGAAGTCGGCGGTCTTGCCGGCCTTCTTCATGGCGTCGATCGCGCCGCCGGCCTCCCAGCCGAGGCCGATCCAGGACGCCACGCCGCCCTTGGGGACGATGTCGGTGGACTGCTGGGGGGTCGCCTCGTCCTTGTCCTTCGGAGCGGTCGAGTAGGACGCCAGCTCCTTGTAGAAGTTCATGGCGCTGACGGCCTCGGGGGAGGACAGGTTGCCCTTCCACTTGTCGCCGTCCTTGACCGCCAGGTCACTGCCCTCGTCCCAGATGAGGCCGGCGAGGATGTACCAGGACTGACCCGGCAGGTAGATGGCCTGCGACTTGGGGTCGGACGCCTTGAGCTTCTTCAGGCCGTCGATCCACTCGGCGCGGGTCTTCGGCGGGGTGACGCCGGCCTTCTTGAAGGCGGCCTTGTCGTAGACGACGACGCGGTTGGCGGCGTACCAGGGGGCGGAGTAGAGCTTGCCGTCCAGCTCGTTGGAGGCGACCATGCCCTTGTTCCAGGCGTCGTAGCCGAGCTTGGCCTTGTCGCCGGAGAGGTCCGCGAGGCCGCCGGTGACCGCGTAGCCGGCGGTCTGCGTGTTGCCGAGCTCCAGGACGTCCGGCGGGGTGTCCTCGGAGAGGGCGGTGGTGACCTTCTCCTGGATGCCGTTCCAGATCTGCTTCTCGACCTTGACCTTGACGCCGGGGTGCTTGGCCTCGAAGGCCTTGTTCACCTCGGCCATCCAGGCGTCCGGCGCGGACCCGTCCATGACCCAGACGGTCAGGGTCTTGTCGCCCCCGGTCCCCTTGCCGCCGTCCTTGCCGCTGTCGCTCTCCGAGCCACACGCGGCGATGGAGACCATCATGCCCGCGACGCCGATCGCCGCGATGAGCTTGCGCTTCACGCCACCCTCCTCAGGGATGCCTGCAACCCCTGCCCACCGCGCGAAGACATACGTCAGGTAATGCTCGTGGGGCTGGGACCTGGTCTTTAATGGTTTAGACCAGTACCGGGAGCTTGGCCTAGACCTTTAGGGGTGTCAAGGGTGTATAAGAAGGGCAGTCGCGTCCGTTATCGGACCGACACCTGAGGGAGGGCGACGACCCGTGACCGGTCCGTGCCACCATGTGAGCCGCGACAGACGGAGGAGCCGGTGACGGCAGCAGCACAGGACTCGGGAAGGCAGGCCATGGCCACGGACGCGGGCAGTACGGAGACAGAGAGCGGGGCACCGACCCGCACCGCGCGCGTGCCCAAGTACTACCGACTGAAGCGGCACCTGCTCGACATGACGGAGACCCTGCCGCCCGGCACGCCGGTCCCGCCGGAGCGCACGCTCGCCGCCGAGTTCGACACCTCGCGCACCACCGTGCGCCAGGCGCTCCAGGAGCTGGTCGTCGAGGGCCGGCTGGAGCGCATCCAGGGCAAGGGCACCTTCGTGGCCAAGCCCAAGGTCTCGCAGGCCCTGCAACTCACCTCCTACACGGAGGACATGCGCGCCCAGGGCCTGGAGCCCACCTCGCAGCTCCTCGACATCGGGTACGTCACGGCCGACGACACCCTCGCCGGGCTGCTCGACATCTCGGCCGGCGGCCGGGTGCTCCGCATCGAGCGCCTGCGCCTCGCGAGCGGCGAGCCGATGGCGATCGAGACCACCCACCTGTCGGCGAAGCGCTTCCCCGCGCTGCGCCGCTCGCTGGTGAAGTACACCTCGCTCTACACGGCGCTCGCCGAGGTCTACGACGTGCACCTCGCCGAGGCCGAGGAGACCATCGAGACCTCCCTCGCCACCCCGCGCGAGGCCGGGCTGCTCGGCACGGACGTGGGCCTGCCGATGCTGATGCTCTCCCGCCACTCCCTGGACGCCCAGGGAGAGCCGGTGGAGTGGGTGCGGTCCGTCTACCGCGGCGACCGGTACAAGTTCGTGGCGCGCCTCCAGCGCCCCAACGGCTGAGCCGCCCACGACTGACGGTTGATCCGTTATACGGACAGGGGTTCCTAACAGCGAAGCCGTCCCCTAGATTTCCTCGGCATTACGAGGTGATCAGTGAGGGGACGGTTTCGCCATGTCAGAACCGACACAAGGGAAACAACCGGTCGTCACGCCGGTGAGAGTGGTGATCGCGCTCTGCCTCTTCGCGCCGTTCGTCGCGATGCTCTGGGTGAGCTCCTACGCGAAGGTGGAGCCGGCGTTCGCCGGCATCCCGTTCTTCTACTGGTACCAGATGCTCTGGGTGCTGATCTCCACGGCGCTCACCATGATCGCGTACAAGCTGTGGCAGCTGGACCAGCGTGCCCGCAAGGGAGGTGACGCGCGATGAAGGACGGCGTGAACGGCGTGGCGCTCGGCGTCTTCGTCTTCTTCTTCCTGGCCGTCACGGTCATGGGCTTCCTGGCCTCGCGCTGGCGCAGGGCCGAGAACGAGCACAGCCTCGACGAATGGGGCCTGGGCGGACGGTCGTTCGGCACCTGGGTCACCTGGTTCCTGCTCGGCGGCGACCTCTACACGGCGTACACCTTCGTCGCCGTCCCCGCGGCCATCTACGCGGCGGGCGCGGCCGGCTTCTTCGCCGTCCCGTACACGATCCTGGTGTACCCGCTGATCTTCACCTTCCTGCCGCGCCTCTGGTCGGTCTCGCACAAGCACGGCTACGTCACCACCTCCGACTTCGTGCGCGGCCGTTTCGGTTCCAAGGGCCTGTCGCTCGCGGTGGCGGTCACCGGCATCCTCGCCACCATGCCGTACATCGCGCTCCAGCTCGTCGGCATCCAGGCCGTCCTGGACGTGATGGGCGTCGGCGGCGGCGAGGACACCCACTGGTTCGTCAAGGACCTGCCGCTGCTCATCGCCTTCGGCGTGCTGGCCGCGTACACGTACTCCTCCGGCCTGCGCGCCCCGGCGCTCATCGCCTTCGTCAAGGACACGCTGATCTACATCGTCATCGCGGTGGCGATCATCTACATCCCGATCAAGCTCGGCGGCTTCGACGAGATCTTCGCCAAGGCGGGCGAGGCGTTCGCGCAGACCAACCCGGCGACCGGCAAGCCGCGCGGCGCGCTCGCCCCCGGTGAGGCGGGCCAGTGGACGTACGCGACGCTCGCGCTCGGCTCGGCCCTCGCGCTCTTCATGTACCCGCACTCCATCACGGCGACGCTGTCGTCCCGGAGCCGGAACGTCATCCGCCGCAACACCACGATCCTGCCGCTGTACTCGCTGATGCTGGGCCTGCTCGCGCTGCTCGGCTTCATGGCGATCGCCGCCGGCATCAAGGTCAAGAACGGCCAGCTCGCCATCCCGCAGCTCTTCGAGACCATGTTCCCGGACTGGTTCGCGGGCGTCGCGTTCGCCGCGATCGGCATCGGCGCGCTCGTCCCGGCCGCGATCATGTCGATCGCCGCGGCCAACCTCTTCACCCGCAACATCTACAAGGA
Source organism: Streptomyces sp. NPDC006197 (assembly GCF_040613865.1). Lineage (NCBI taxonomy): Bacteria > Bacillati > Actinomycetota > Actinomycetes > Kitasatosporales > Streptomycetaceae > Streptomyces > Streptomyces sp. NPDC006197. Next base: position 3,896 of record NZ_JBEXSZ010000129.1, read on the forward strand.
CTTCATCAAGAAGGACGCCACCCCGGCCCAGGAGACCAAGGTCTCCAAGCTGGTCTCCCTCCTGGTGAAGGTCGGCGCGCTCGTCTTCGTCCTCACCATGGACAAGACGGTCGCGATCAACTTCCAGCTGCTCGGCGGCATCTGGATCCTGCAGACCTTCCCGTCGCTCGTCGGCGGCCTGTTCACCCGCTGGTTCCACCGCTGGGCGCTGCTCGCCGGCTGGGCCGTCGGCATGGTCTACGGCACGGCCGCCGCGTACGGCGTGGCCAGCCCGACCCAGAAGCACTTCGGCGGCTCGGCCGCCGAGATCCCCGGCATCGGCGAGATCGGCTACATCGGCCTCACCGCCTTCGTGCTCAACGTCGTCGTCACGGTCGTCCTGACCTTCGTCCTCAAGGCCGTCAAGGCCTCCGAGGGCGTCGACGAGACCTCCCCGGAGGACTACACGGCGGACGCGGGCGACGCGGGCGTCAAGGAGCTCCCGACGGTCGGCGCCGCAACGCACTGACCGCGGAACACCCCGCAGGGGCCCGGGACCTCCCACCAGGAGGCCCCGGGCCCCTTCGCGTGACCGCCCGGCAGACTGGGGCGCATGGACTTCACGATCAGGGCGGTACGGCCCGAGGAGTACGAGGAGCTCGGTGACCTCACCGGGCTGACCTATCTGAACGACGGTCTGCTGCTGCACGGCGAGGACGACTTCTACCTGGCGGTGCTCCGTGACACGGCCCGGCGGGCGCGCGAGAGCGAGGTGCTCGTCGCCGCCGACGCGGACGGCACCGTCATCGGCGGGGTGACCTTCGCGGAGGGCGGCACCGCCTGGGCGGACATCGCCGTCCCCGGCGAGGCCGAGTTCCGCATGCTCGTCGTCGCGCCGGCGGCCCGCGGCAGGGGCGTCGGAGAAGCCCTCGTACGCGCCTGCGAGGACCGCGCGCGGGCCCTGACGGGGTGCGCGCGGCTCGTGCTCTCCACGGACGCCACGATGGTCTCGGCGCACCGGATCTACGAGCGGATGGGCTTCGTCCGCACCCCCGAACGGGATTGGGAGCCCATCCCCGGCCACTCGCTGCGGACGTACGCCCTGGAGCTGTAGCCCCGGGACCGACACAACATGTGGGGGGTGCCACGAGGGGCGCCCCCCACATGTATGCTCGTCCTCGCTGTCGACGCAGGGGAATCCGGCGCGAATCCGGAACTGTCCCGCAACGGTGTGCTTCGTGCGGTTTCGTACGCGGTGAGTCCGAAGACCTTCCGGCAGCGCGCCCGGTCCGTCCGTTCCGGGTGCCACAGACGTCCGGGCCTCGCGGAGTGGGTTGGTGGACGCGGCGCGCCCGCGCGTACGGGTGCCCGCCTGCCCGCCTCCCCGCCCGCGCGCCCCGCCGAGCGAGGGAGAGCCCCCACGTGACCATCGCGCCCGCCGATCCGGCTTCGGCCGAGGCTTCCGCGGTCGAGAGCGACGGCCCCGGGACCGTGCTGCTGCGGACCCTGACCGACCTCACCGCCGATCTCCCCGACACCGACCCCGGCAAGGTCGCCGCCGCCGCCCTCCGTGGCCGCAGCGCCACGTCGGACGAGGCGGAGCTGCGCGAGCTGGCCACCGAGGCGGCCGCCGGCCTGATCGCCGAGGACCCGGCGTACTCCCGGCTCGCCGCCCGGCTCCTCACCCTCACCATCGCCGACGAGGCGGCCGGCCAGGGCGCCGTCTCCTTCTCGGCCTCCGTCGCCGTCGGTCACCGCGAGGGCCTCATCGCCGACCGCACCGCCGAGTTCGTCGCCCTGCACGCCGCGCGGCTCGACGCCACGATCGACGCGGCCGGCGACGACCGCTTCGGCTACTTCGGTCTGCGCACCCTCTACTCGCGCTACCTGCTGCGCCACCCGATCACCCGCAAGGTGATCGAGACCCCGCAGCACTTCATGCTGCGCGTCGCCTGCGGCCTCGCCGAGACTGCTTCCGATGATTCAAAGACCGGCAGCGTCCGCGCCCTCGACGAGGTGACCGCGCTGTACGGCCTGATGAGCCGTCTGGAGTACCTGCCGTCCTCCCCCACGCTCTTCAACTCCGGCACCCGCCACCCGCAGATGTCCTCCTGCTACCTGCTCGACTCCCCGCAGGACGAGCTGGACTCCATCTACGACCGCTACCACCAGGTCGCGCGCCTCTCGAAGCACGCGGGCGGCATCGGGCTGTCGTACTCCCGCATCCGCGCCCGCGGTTCGCTGATCCGCGGCACCAACGGGCACTCCAACGGCATCGTGCCGTTCCTGAAGACGCTCGACGCCTCCGTCGCCGCCGTGAACCAGGGCGGCCGCCGCAAGGGCGCCGCCGCGGTCTACCTGGAGACCTGGCACGCGGACATCGAGGAGTTCCTGGAGCTCCGCGACAACACGGGCGAGGACCAGCGCCGCACGCACAACCTGAACCTGGCGCACTGGGTCCCGGACGAGTTCATGCGCCGGGTCAACGCCGACGCCGAGTGGTCGCTGTTCTCCCCGGCGGACGTGCCCGAGCTGGTCGACCTGTACGGCGAGGAGTTCGACGCCGCCTACCGCAAGGCCGAGGCGGCGGGCCTGGCCCGCAAGACGATGCCGGCCCGCGACCTGTACGGCCGGATGATGCGGACCCTGGCCCAGACCGGCAACGGCTGGATGACCTTCAAGGACGCCTCCAACCGGACCGCGAACCAGACCGCCCTGCCCGGTCGCGTGGTGCACTCCTCGAACCTGTGCACCGAGATCATCGAGGTCACCAACGACGACGAGACCGCGGTGTGCAACCTCGGCTCGGTCAACCTGGGCGCCTTCGTGGTCGGTTCGGACCTCGACTGGGACCGGCTCGACGCGACCGTCCGCACGGCCGTCACCTTCCTCGACCGGGTCGTCGACATCAACTTCTACCCGACCGAGCAGGCCGGCCGCTCCAACTCCAAGTGGCGTCCGGTGGGCCTGGGCGCGATGGGCCTCCAGGACGTCTTCTTCCAGCTGAAGCTGCCGTTCGACTCCCCCGAGGCACGCGCGCTGTCCACCCGTATCGCCGAGCGGATCATGCTCGCCGCGTACGAGGCCTCCGCCGACCTCGCCGAGCGCAACGGCCCGCTGCCGGCCTGGGCCGAGACCCGCACCGCCCAGGGCGTCCTGCACCCCGACCACTTCGGCGTCGAGCTGAACTGGCCGGAGCGCTGGGCCGCGCTGCGCGAGCGGATCGCCGCCGTCGGCATGCGCAACTCCCTCCTCCTCGCCATCGCGCCGACGGCGACCATCGCCTCGATCGCCGGCGTCTACGAGTGCATCGAGCCGCAGGTCTCCAACCTGTTCAAGCGCGAGACGCTGTCCGGCGAGTTCCTCCAGGTCAACTCGTACCTCGTCGACGAGCTGAAGAGGCTCGGCGTGTGGGACGCGCAGACCCGCGAGGCGCTGCGCGACTCCAACGGCTCGGTGGCCGGCTTCACCTGGGTCCCCGCCGAGGTGCGCGAGCTGTACCGCACGGCCTGGGAGATCCCGCAGCGCGGCCTCATCGACATGGCGGCGGCGAGGACCCCCTTCCTCGACCAGAGCCAGTCCCTGAACCTGTTCATGGAGACGCCGACGATCGGCAAGCTGTCGTCGATGTACGCGTACGCCTGGAAGCAGGGCCTGAAGACGACGTACTACCTGCGCTCCCGCCCGGCCACCCGGATCGCCCGCGCGGCCCAGGCCACGACGACCGCCGCCGCCCCGATCCCCGTCCAGCAGGCGACCCCCGACGCGGACGCGATCGCCTGCTCCCTTGAGAACCCCGAGTCCTGCGAGGCCTGCCAGTAATGAGCTCCACCGAGAAGAAGAACCTCCTGGACCCGGGCTTCGAGCTCACGCTCCGTCCCATGCGCTACCCGGACTTCTACGAGCGCTACCGGGACGCCATCAAGAACACCTGGACCGTGGAGGAGGTCGACCTCCACTCGGACGTCGCCGACCTCGCCAAGCTCACCCCCGGTGAGCAGCACATGATCGGCCGGCTGGTCGCGTTCTTCGCGACGGGCGACTCGATCGTGGCGAACAACCTGGTCCTGACGCTCTACAAGCACATCAACTCCCCGGAGGCGCGGCTGTACCTGAGCCGTCAGCTCTTCGAGGAAGCGGTGCACGTCCAGTTCTACCTGACGCTGCTCGACACCTACCTGCCCGACCCGGACGACCGCGCCGCCGCGTTCGACGCCGTCGAGAACATCCCCTCCATCCGCGAGAAGGCGCAGTTCTGCTTCAAGTGGATGGACTCGGTCGAGAAGATCGAGAAGCTGGAGACGGCCGCCGACCGCCGCCGCTTCCTGCTGAACCTGATCTGCTTCGCGGCGTGCATCGAGGGCCTGTTCTTCTACGGCGCCTTCGCCTACGTCTACTGGTTCCGCTCCCGCGGCCTGCTGCACGGCCTGGCGACCGGCACCAACTGGGTGTTCCGGGACGAGACGATGCACATGAACTTCGCCTTCGAGGTCGTGGACACCGTCCGCAAGGAGGAGCCGGAGCTCTTCGACGACGCGCTCCGGCAGCAGGTCACGGACATGCTGAAGGAGGCCGTCGAGGCGGAGCTGCAGTTCGGCCGCGACCTGTGCGGCGACGGCCTGCCGGGCATGAACACCGAGTCGATGCGCGAGTACCTCCAGTGCGTCGCCGACCAGCGCCTCCAGCGCCTCGGCTTCCCGCCGGTGTACGGCTCGGAGAACCCGTTCGCGTTCATGGAGCTCCAGGGCGTCCAGGAGCTGACCAACTTCTTCGAGCGCCGCCCGTCCGCCTACCAGGTGGCGGTCGAGGGCTCGGTGGACCTGGACGAGGACTTCTAGCCGGTACGGCGAAGGGCCCCGCACTCCTCGGAGTGCGGGGCCCTTCGCCGTACGTACGAGGAGTCAGTCGTTCGCGACGACCGGGTAGCGCGGGGTGCCCTCGGCCATCTGGCGCAGGGCGTCCTTGCGGTCGCGCTTCGACAGCTTGTCGATGTACAGGAAGCCGTACAGGTGGTCCGTCTCGTGCTGGAGGCAGCGGGCGAAGTAGCCGGTGCCGCGCACCTTGATCGGGTTGCCCTGGGAGTCCTGGCCGTGCACCACGGCGTAGTCCGGGCGGGCCAGCTCGGCGTAGGCGGTCGGCACCGAGAGGCAGCCCTCGTTGGACTCGTCGAGGACGCGCTGATCGGCCGGCAGCTCCTGGAGGACCGGGTTGACCACGTGGCCGACGTGCCGGACGCCCTCGTCGTCCATGCAGTCGTAGACGAAGACCTTCAGGTCCACACCGATCTGGTTCGCGGCCAGGCCGACGCCCTCGGCGGTGCGCTGGCTGGCGAACATGTCGTCGATCAGCTGCGCGAGTTCCTCGTCGAACTCGGTGACGTCCTTGCACTCCCGGTGGAGCACGGGGTTGCCGACGACCGTGATGGGCCGGGACGTGCCGCGCTCGCGGTGGGCACGCTCGCGCTCCTCGCAGTCCTCCGTGTCCACGACGAAGCCGTCGTTGATCGTCTGCTCGTCCGTCTCCTGCTGCGCCATGTCAGGCCGCGCCCTTCTGAAAACCCGATTCCGTCGGAGGACAGCCTACGGGCCCCGGAGCGAACGCTCAGCAGACCTCTTCCAGATCGCGCCACTCGCGGCTGTCCGGGCTGTCCGCGACCCAGCCGTCGAGGAGGCCCCGCACCAGGCCCGCCGGGGCCGCGATGCCGCACTCGCGCTCGGGCACCCACAGCTCGCCGGGCGAGCGGTGGCCGAGCGGGCCCGGGTGGCCCGGCTCGCTGTGGTCGTGCGGGTCGGAGTGCTCGCCCTCGCCCTCGGCGCTCGGCATGGTCGACTCCGAGCAGGCACGGCAGAGCAGCCGCACGGAGGACGACCAGTCCTCGGCGGCGAAACCGGCCTCGGCGGCGAGCTGTTCCAGGGCGTCCCGGTCGGCCTCGGTGGCCGCCTCCAGGAGCACCACCCAGGTGGGGACGGGCGAGGGCGCCCACAGCTCGATCTCGTCGAAGACGGGGTAGGAGGGGCCGGCGGTGGTGGTCCGCTCGCCGTTGGGCACGCCGTCGTGGAGGACGACCTCGCCCCAGCGGCGGCCGGAGGAGGGCAGCGGGATGGAGAGGACCTCGATCCGGGCCGGGTCGAGCCGGCGGCCCCACACGACCTCCGCCTCGCCCTCGGGCGAGAGCCGGACGGCGGCGCTGCCGAGCTCCATGCCGGCGGGCTCGCCGGTGCCGGCGGCGGCGCCGGGCACCTTCAGTCCGTAGGCCTGCCAGGCCCGGCGGGCCAGCGGCCAGTCCTGGAGCGCGGTGGCGGCGATGCCGACGTTCCACCAGTCGGGGGCGCCGCTCTCCTTGTCGAGCAGCGCGACCGCGCGCAGCCCGGCGGCCCGGGCCTGCTCCCAGTCGTGCCGGAACTTGTGCAGCAGCGCCAGATTGAACCAGGACTCCGAGAGCCAGGGCTCCAGATCCGCCGCGCGCGTGAGCAGTGCGCCCGCGTCCTCGTACCGGCCGTCGCCGATCAGCGTGAACGCGCGGTCGGTGGCCTGCCGCCACGAGGCGGAGGGCCGATGCCGTACCTTCCCGAAGATCTTCACGATTCCCGCCTGCCGGTCGCTTCACCCTCTTGTTCGCATCCAACCATGCCCGGTCGGACGCGCGCTCATTACCCATGGGTTACCCAGGGACCGCGGAGGTCACCCCAGCGGCTCCGCCCCGTGCCAGGACCCTGGCCAGGCATTCGACGACATCCGGGTGATAGTCGCGGGCGGTGCCGAGCCTGAGCCGCTCCAGGGCCCCGAGCGCGGCGGCCGCGCCCTCGCCCGTTCCGGTGCCCACGAGGTCGTCGTAGGCGTTCACGGCACGGACGATCCGGGCGGGAAGCGGCTGCTCGCGGTACGGGTCGGCCTGCCGCTCCACGACGACGGCGACGGCCTCGGGGACCCCGGTCCTGCGGACGACCTCGCCGCCCAGGAGGGCGATCCGGCGCTGCTCCTCGGCCGGGAGGAGGGCGGTGGCGCCGCCCGCGACCGGGTCGACGAGGGAGAGCTGGCCGATGTCGTGCATGAGCGCCGCGTGCTCCAGGACGGCGAGCTCGGCCCCGGACAGGCCGAGCTCGCGTCCGACGGCCGCGCTGAGGGCGGCGACCCGGCGGGCGTGCCCGGGCGGGGTGCAGCCGGCGATCTCGGTGGCGCGGGCGAGGGAGGCGATGGTCTGCCGGTTGACGGTCCGCACGGCCGCGTACCGCCGGAAGGAGACCTGGGTGAGCAGGAGCGGGACGGCGAGCACGGGCAGTGCCCAGAGTCCGGCGGCGGCGACGCCGAGTGCCATGACGGTGCCGGTGGCGCAGACGGCGGAGCCGATGCCGAGGAAGGCGCGGAGTTCGTCGCGCAGGAGGGGGCCGTACGGGAATCCGGTGCGGGCGCGGAGCAGGAGGGCGGCGAGCACGGCGTCGCACAGGGCGGTCAGGACGAGCAGGAGGAGCAGGAAGAGGGCGTACGCGGGGCCCTGGCCGAGGTACTCGGTGACGGTGCCCGCGTTGTAGAGGGGCTGGAAGCAGAGCGCGGCGAAGCCGACGGTGAGGACGCGGCGGGCGAGGTGGTCGAGTCCGGGGCCGCGGCCGCGGGCGATGTGCGGGACGATCCCGGCGAGGCCCGCGGCGACGACGACGGCGACGGTCTGCGGGACGCCGTGGGTGGTGGCGGTGCCGGCGCTGGTGCCGAGCAGGGCGTACGCGAGGGCTCCGGCGGTGGCGAGGGGCGCGGGCTCGCTCCCCTGTGGCTCTTCGAGCGCGGGGTGCGCCCCCTCGCCGGGGGCGGTGCCCCAGCGGGCGAGCTCGCCGAGGGCGATGAGGGTGCCGAAGGCGAGGGCGTTGCCTGGTTCGTCGAGGCCGTACCAGAGGGTGCTGCCGAAGCAGGCGAGGCCGAGGAGGAGCGCGGCGCCGCGCACGGCGCCGATGGTGACGGCGCCGGGCCGCGGGCGCGGACGGAGCCTCACGCGCGCTCCCTGGGCCTGCCGGCCGGGGACGCGTCCGCGCCGACCCGGCTCGCGGCGCCGTCCGCGACCACAGCGGCTTCCGCGGGCCCCTCTCCGACCGGACCCGCGGGGCTCGCGCCGACCCGACCCGCGGGGCCGTCGGCCGGCTTCGGGTCCACTTCGCGCGGTGGCGGTACGTTTCCGCCGGACGGGCCCGGCAGGGCCTCGTCGGCGGTGACGGCGGGCTGCCAGCCGTGCCGGTCCAGGGCCTGGACGAGGGCGGTGACCATCCGGGGGTCGAACTGGGTGCCGGCGCAGCGCTCCAGTTCGGCGAGGGCTGTGGGCACCGGGCGGGCCCGGCTGTAGCAGCGGGTGGAGGTCATGGCGTCGAAGGCGTCGGCGACGGCCACGACCCGGGCGAACTCGGGGATCTGCTCCCCGTGGAGCCCGTACGGATAGCCGCTGCCGTCCATGCGTTCGTGGTGGTGGAGGATCGCGGCCCGCGCCTCGCCGAGGAAGCCGATGCCGCGGACCATCTCGTGGCCGTACTCGGGGTGGAGTTCGATGACCCGGCGTTCCTCGGGGGTGAGGGGTCCGTCCTTGGTGAGCACCCGGGTGGGCACGCCGAGTTTGCCCACGTCGTGCAGGATGCCGGCGAAGCGGACGACGTCGAGGCGGTCCTCGGCCATGCCGAGCTCACGGGCGATCAGGACGGAGGCCTGGCCGACGCGTTCGCTGTGGCCCCGGGTGTAGCGGTCCTTGATGTCGACGGCCTGGACGAGGGCGCGGATGGTGGCCTGGTGGGCGGCGCGCTCCCGGTGGTACTGGGCGAAGACCCAGCAGGAGATGTACATGGGGAGGAGCACGAAGAGCGCCGCGACGGGGCCGTACGTGCTGCGCCAGAGGACGGCCATCATCAGTCCGGCGAGGCCGTGGACGGTGTGCGGGGTGAGGGAGCGGCCGAGGAGGCCGCGCCAGGCGGCCCGGGGCGGGAGCCCGCAGGCGGTGGCCCGGATGCCGCCGTCGAGGGCGGTGAGGACCAGGCAGAAGACGAGGGCGGCGGCGCCTGCGGGCAGCAGCGCGTAGGGCAGGTCGGGGGCGTGCGGGCCCCGGCCGAGGGCGGTGGGGGCGCCGAGGGCGTCGGCGGTCAGGGCGGCGGCCCAGACGGCGAGGGCCGCGGCGGCGGCCCGCCAGGCGCGGCGGGGTGCGGCGGGGGGTTCCTCGACGCGGGCGAGGAGGCTGCCGGGGATCGCGGTGAGAGCGGCGGCGGCGGGCGGCAGGAGCAGGGCGGCGGCGAGGAGGACGGGGAAGAAGGAGCCGGTGCCCATGGGGAGGGAGCGGCCGAGGGCGCGGCCGATGAGCCGGCAGCGGGCGGGCAGCTCGCAGAGCGCGTACAGGGCGGCGAGGAGCCCGACCGTGCCCCAGGGGACGGCCGTGCCGGGGCGCAGTGCGGGCAGGACGCACGCTCCCGCGCCGAGCAGGGCGCAGCCGATGTACACGCGGGCCGCTCGTGGAATGACCTTCACGCCCATCACGCCTGTCACGCTAGCGAGTCGGGCGGGCGGCGACGGCGCGGTCGGAGTGATTCGCACCATCGGGTGATACAAGCTGATATATGCGTGAGGCCGTCGCGAGCGGTGCGCGACGGCCTCGTTTCCCGGTACGGGAGGCTCCTGGTACGGGAGGGGGTGCTACTCCTGCGGGGCCGGCGTCGTCGGGGCGCTCGCCGTGATGTCCTGTTCGGGCACCAGGTGGCCGGCGCGGATCAGGTCGATCCGGCCCATGACCTTGGCGCGCAGGTCGGTGGGGACGTCGTCACTGCCGCAGCAGCGCTTGACGAGCTTCTTCACCGCCTGCTCCAGGCCGTACTTCTCCAGGCACGGGGAGCACTCCTCGAAGTGCACCTCGAACTTGGTGCAGTCGCTGTCGGGCATCTCATGGTCGAGGAACTCGTAGAGATGATCCAGGACTTCCGAGCAATCCGTCTCGTGCGGCTCTCCGCAGCTCATGAGCCCGAGCCTTTCAGATCGTTCGACGACTCTCCGGCGCCCGCGGGTACCAGCCCGCGGTCGCGAGCGTAGTCCTCGAGCATGCCGCGCAGCTGGCGGCGGCCCCGGTGCAGTCGGGACATCACCGTACCGATGGGTGTCCCCATGATGTCCGCGATCTCCTTGTACGCAAAGCCCTCGACATCGGCGAGATAGACGGCGATGCGGAACTCCTCGGGAATCGCCTGGAGCGCTTCCTTCACGTCGGAGTCCGGGAGGTGGTCGAGCGCCTGCGACTCGGCGGACCGCAGGCCGGTCGACATGTGCGACTCGGCGCGGGCGAGCTGCCAGTCCTCGATCTCCTCGGCGGCGCTGCGCTGGGGCTCGCGCTGCTTCTTGCGGTACGAGTTGATGAAGGTGTTCGTGAGGATGCGGTACAGCCACGCCTTGAGGTTCGTGCCCTCGCGGAACTGGTGGAACGACCCGTACGCCTTGGCGTAGGTCTCCTGCACCAGGTCCTCCGCGTCCGCGGGGTTGCGCGTCATGCGCAGCGCGGCCGAGTACATCTGGTCGAGGTAGCCGAGGGCGTCCCGTTCGAAGCGCGCGTTGCGCTCCTCGGTCGTCTCCTCGGGGCCGTCGTCGGTCCCTGTGTCGGTCCCAGTGACCGGACCCACCTCCTCCAGCGCGGCGGCGAGCCCGAGGGCGGACCCGCTCGTTTCGGAGGATAGACGAGGAACCGCTCCGCCCGCCGCCCGAATCGGGGCGGTCCTGGGAGCGGGCAGCACCGTCCAGGCGAGGTCAGCGGCCTGCGCACGCTCTGGGCAGATGGTCGAACCCATGCGACGGACTCCCTCTTCCTTGCTCTCACACCGACGCTCTCCACAACAGCGGCCCCCCGCTCCGCATTCCCGGGGCGTCAGTGGAGGGTGGAGATCCAGTTCCGGACCCCGTCCACGAGCCGTGCCATGGCCTCGTCCTGGCTCAGCGGCGCGCGCTTGGGGACGGCGAAGCCGTGGTCCCCGTACGGGACCTCCACGAGCTCGTACGGGCCTTCCGGGTACTCCTCGGGCCTCCCGAAGGGGTCGTTGCCGCCCTGGACGACGAGGGTGGGCAGGCCGGTGGAGAGGAGTTCCTCGGCGCGGGTCTTCTCGGGCTTCCCCGGGGGGTGGAGCGGGAAGCTCAGGGCGAGGACGGCGAGCGCGCCGAGCTCCCGCCCGGTCCGGCAGGCGACCCGGGCGCCGGCGCTGCGGCCGCCCGCGACGACGGGGAGGCCGGGCTTCGCGAGGGACGGCCAGAGGCCGCGCCAGCCGGTGTCGAGGGTCTTCGGCGCGGGCGCGACCTTCTTCCCGGCGACCCGCCAGGGCTGTTCGACGAGGGCGACGGTCACGCCGTGCGCGGGCAGCGCCCCGGCGAGGGCCTGGAGGTCGCGGGCCTCGACGCCGCCGCCGGCGCCGTGCCCGAGGGCGAGGACGGCCCGGGGCTTCGTCCCGGCGTACCAGGTGATGCGTGCCTCACCGGCGTCGGTGGGGACGGTCTCGTACTGTGTCACGTCCCCATCCTGCCGTGCGGCCCGGCCCGCGCGTCAGAACAGCGTGCCGACCTCCGGTCCGGCCAACTCCTCCAGGAGCTCGGGGCCGTTGTTGCGGACGTTGCTGACGGCGGTCGCGACCGGGTAGGCCCGCATCAGGCCCTCCGGCGGCGGGGCGAGGAGTCCGCGCAGCTCCTCGGGGTCGGTGCGCGCCGGGTCGAGCCAGGCGTCCCAGCGGTCCTCCGTCAGCATCAGCGGCATCCGGGGGTGGATGTCGTGGAGCGAGCGCGGGCCCTCGGCGGGGGCGACGCCCAGCGGTCCGGTCTCGGCCTCGGTGGTGATCACCGAGCAGGTCACCCACCACGCGGAGGGGTCCCCGTCGGGCCGGGTGCGGTCCCGCCAGAACTCGTAGAGCCCGGCCATCGCGAAGACGGAGCCGTCCGCCGGGGTCACGAAGTACGGCTGCTTCCGGGGCCGCTTCTTCTTGCCCTCGACCTCCAGGTCGCGCTCGGCGGTCCCGGTCACCCACTCGTAGTAGCCGTCGGCGGGCAGGATGCACCGGCGTGACTGGAAGGCCCGCTTGAAGGAGGGCTTCTCGTCCACCGTCTCCGCGCGCGCGTTGATCATCCGGGCGGCGCCCTCCGGCGTCTTCGCCCAGGACGGCACGAGCCCCCATTTCAGCGCGCGCAGCTGGCGAACCGGACGCGGGGATCCGGCGTCCTTCACAGGACGCTCCAGAACGGCCCAGACCTCTTTGGTGGGGGCCACGTTCCAGTCGGGGGCCAGGGTCTCCTCCGGCTCCCACTTCTCGACCTCGAAGATCTCGACGAGGTCCTCGGGCCGCCGACTCGATGCAAACCGTCCGCACATACGTGCCACACTGCCACGATCCCGACCGCGAGCGAGGAGCAGTCCGCCAAATGACCGAGATCCTCGGCACCCAGCCCGCTCCCGACGCGTGGATCGTCTACTTCACCGCCGCCTGCGCACTGAGCCTGGTCGTCTTCCGCCGTCTCTGGCTCCCGGCCCGGAACGCGATCACCATCGCCCACGAGGGCGGCCACGGACTCGTCGCCCTCGCCACCGGCCGCCGCCTGCAGTCGATCCGGCTGCACTCGGACACCAGCGGACTGACCGTGTCCCGGGGCCGCCCGACCGGCCTCGGCGTCGTCCTCACCCTCGCGGTCGGCTATCCGGCGGCCCCGCTGCTCGGGCTCGGGGGCGCCGCCCTGCTCGGCACCCGCCACGTCACCCTGCTGCTCTGGATCGCGACCGCCCTGCTGCTCGCGATGCTGGTGATGGTCCGCAACGCGTACGGGATCCTCACCGTCGTCCTGACGGGCGCCGCCTTCCTCCTGGTCTCCTGGCTGACCGGGCCGGACGTCCAGTCGACCTTCGCGTACGCGGCGGTCTGGTTCCTGCTGCTCGGCGGTGTCCGCCCGGCCTTCGAGCTCCAGGCGAAGCGGCGCCGCGGCGGCGCTCCCGACTCGGACGCGGACCAGCTGTCGCGACTCACCCATGTGCCCGCGGGCGTGTGGCTGTTCTTCTTCCACACGGTCGCGATCTCCGCCCTGATCGGCGGCGGGCGCTGGCTCCTGGGCATCTGACTCCCCCGTACAGTGAGTCCATGACCGCAGCAGCTTCCGCGCACACCGACCCGCCCACCGACCTCTGGCCCGCCCCGTACGCCCGCGGCGCCGTCGACGCGACCGTCACCGTGCCCGGATCGAAGTCGGTCACGAACCGCGCCCTGGTCCTCGCCGCGCTCGCCGCCGAGCCGGGCTGGCTGCGCCGCCCGCTGCGCTCCCGCGACACCCTCCTGATGGCCGAGGCGCTCCGTACCCTCGGCGTGAAGATCGAGGAAGGGGTGGGCCCCGACGGCTCCGGCGAGGCCTGGCGGATCATCCCGGCCGGTCTGCGCGGCCCCGCGACCGTCGACGTCGGCAACGCGGGCACGGTCATGCGCTTCCTGCCCCCGGTCGCGGCCCTCGCCGACGGCCCGGTGCGCTTCGACGGCGACCCCCGCTCCCACGAGCGCCCGCTGCACGGCGTGATCGACGCGCTGCGCGCGCTCGGCGCCCGGATCGACGACGACGGCCGGGGCGCGCTCCCGATGACCGTGCACGGCGCCGGCGGCCTGGACGGCGGCGCCGTCGAGATCGACGCCTCCTCGTCCTCCCAGTTCGTCAGCGCCCTGCTGCTCTCCGCGCCCCGCTTCAACCAGGGCGTCGAGGTGCGGCACGTGGGCAGTCGGCTCCCCTCGCTCCCCCACATCCGGATGACGGTCGACATGCTGCGCGCGGTCGGCGCCCAGGTCGACGAGCCGGAGCACGGCGGCGCCCCGAACGTGTGGCGGGTGACGCCCACCGGGCTGCGCGGCCGGGACCTCGTCGTCGAGCCCGACCTGTCGAACGCGCAGCCGTTCCTGGCGGCGGCCCTGGTGACCGGCGGCCGGGTGACGATCCCCGACTGGCCGGAGCGGACCACCCAACCGGGGGACGAGCTGCGTCGGATCTTCACCGAGATGGGTGGCTCCTGCGAGCTCACCGACGCCGGCCTGACCTTCACCGGCACGGGCCGGATCCACGGCATCGACGTGGACCTCGGCGAGGTCGGCGAGCTGACCCCCGGGATCGCGGCGGTCGCGGCGCTCGCCGACTCCCCGTCGACCCTGCGCGGGGTGGCCCATCTGCGGCTGCACGAGACGGACCGGCTCGCGGCGCTCACCAAGGAGATCAACGAGCTCGGCGGCGACGTGACGGAGACCGAGGACGGCCTCCACATCCGGCCGCGCCCGCTGCACGGCGGTGTCTTCCACACGTACCACGACCACCGCATGGCGACGGCGGGCGCGATCATCGGCCTCGCGGTCGAGGGTGTGGAGATCGAGGACGTGGCGACGACGGCGAAGACCTTGCCGGACTTCCCGACGATGTGGACCGAAATGCTCGGGGTCTGAACCATGCGGCGCTACGGCAAGCACACCGACGAGGACGACATCCGCCAGCGGCCCAACCGCAAGGGCACCCGCCCCCGCACCAGCATCCGTCCGAAGCACGAGGACGCCGTCGAGGGCATGGTCCTCACCGTCGACCGGGGCCGGCTCACCTGTCTGGTGGACGACCGGACCGTGATGGCGATGAAGGCGCGCGAGCTGGGCCGCAAGGCCGCCGTCGTCGGCGACCGCGTCTCCCTGGTCGGCGACCTCTCCGGCGAGAAGGACACGCTGGCCCGGATCGTGCGGATCGGCGAGCGCAGCTCGGTGCTCCGCCGCACGGCCGACGACGACGACCCGTACGAGCGGGTGGTCGTCGCCAATGCCGACCAGCTGGCGATCGTCACCGCGCTCGCCGATCCGGAGCCGCGCCCCCGGCTGATCGACCGCTGTCTGGTGGCGGCCTACGATGGCGGGCTCTCCCCGCTGCTCGTCCTGACCAAGTCGGACCTGGCCCCGCCGGACGCGCTCCTGGAGATGTACGGCGCGCTGGGCGTGCCCCATGTGGTGACGACCCGCGAGGAGTTCGTCGACGGGGTCGCGGCCGAGCGGGTCCACGAGCACCTGAAGGGCCGCACCACCGCGTTCGTCGGCCACTCCGGCGTCGGCAAGACGACCCTGGTGAACGCGCTGGTCCCGCCGGACCGGCGGCGCACCACGGGTGTGGTCAACGCGGTCACGGGCCGCGGCCGGCACACCACCACCTCGGCGCTCGCGCTGCCGCTGAACGACAAGGAGGGCGGCTGGGTCATCGACACCCCGGGCGTGCGCTCCTTCGGGCTGAACCACGTCGACCCGTCCCGGGTGATCCTCGCCTTCCCCGATCTCGTGCCGGGCACGGAGAACTGCCCGCGCGCCTGCAGCCACGACGAGCCGGACTGCGGGCTCGACGCGTACGTGGCGGAGGGGCACGCCGATCCGGCGCGGCTGGTCTCGCTGCGGCGGCTGCTCGCGACCCGGGAGCGACGCGAGGGCGACTGAGCCACCGGCGTTTACGTCCCGTCGCCGTCGGTAAGTACATAATCGCACCAAGTGCGACGAAGCGGTCACCGAAGGC
Organism: Streptomyces sp. NPDC006197; assembly: GCF_040613865.1. Lineage (NCBI taxonomy): Bacteria > Bacillati > Actinomycetota > Actinomycetes > Kitasatosporales > Streptomycetaceae > Streptomyces > Streptomyces sp. NPDC006197. Next base: position 19,403 of record NZ_JBEXSZ010000129.1, read on the forward strand.
GTGGGAGGCACTGACGATGGCGTGGCTGCTGGTGGTGATCGCGGGAGTCCTGGAGACGGGCTTCGCGGTCTGTCTGAAGCTCTCGCACGGCTTCACCCGGCTGTGGCCGACGATCGCCTTCGCCTCCTTCGCCCTGGGCAGCTTCGGTCTCCTCACCCTGGCGCTGCGGAAGCTCGACGTGGGTCCGGCGTACGCGGTGTGGACGGGGATCGGCGCGGCCGGGACCGCGATCTACGGGATGGTCTTCCTCGGCGACGTGGTCTCCACGCTCAAGATCGTCTCGATCACCCTGGTCATCGTGGGGGTCATCGGACTCCAGCTCTCCGGGTCCGCGCACTGAGGGGTCACCGGCAGGGCCGGTGCGACGACGTGGCTGAGGGCGATCCGTACGGCGAGCTCGCAGCCGGCCGCCCACCGCTCCCCCGCGCAGGCCGCGGTCTCCGCCACGAGTTCGCCGGGCGCGGGCGGTCCCGCGTCGGCGCGCCGCTGGGCGGGGACGGGGGCGGGACGGGCGCCGGGCCGGGCCGGCCGGGGCTGGGGCAGCCGCTCGTTCCAGGCGCCGGTGAGCAGGGCCCGGAGTATCGGGCGGACGGCGGCGCGGGTGACGATCCACTCGGCGACGGCGACGAGGTTCCGCTCGGGCGGGGCGGGGGCGGCCAGCAGGTGCCGGACGCCCTGGAGGTAGGAGTCGGCCTCTCTGCGTACGAGGGCGCGTGCGAGCCCCTCCTTGCTGCCGAACTCGTTGTAGAGGGTCTGCCGGGAGACCCGGGCGGCGGTCGCGAGGTCGGCCATGCGCACGGTCGACCAGGGACGGTGCGTGAGCGCGGCGAGTGCGGCGTCGAGCAGGGCCTCGCGGGCGTTCGCCATCCTCACCTCCGGAGGGAACGGTTCTCCGCACAGCGTCGACAGGCGCCCACTCTCTGTCAAGGGGCCGCGGTGGACGGTTCGCCGCGTGTCCGCACGTCGGGGATAGAGTGCCGACCATGGCCGACTACCACGATGATCTGCGTCTCGCCCACGTCCTCGCGGATGCCGCCGACGCGGCCACCATGGACCGTTTCCAGGCGCTCGACCTCCGGGTCGAGACGAAGCCGGACATGACGCCGGTGAGCGAGGCCGACAAGGCGGCGGAGGAGCTGATCCGCGGACAGCTCCAGCGCGCCAGGCCGCGCGACGCGATCCTCGGCGAGGAGTACGGCGTGGAGGGCTCGGGCCCGCGCCGCTGGGTGATCGACCCGATCGACGGCACCAAGAACTACGTGCGCGGGGTGCCGGTCTGGGCGACCCTGATCGCGCTGATGGAGGCCGGGGAGACCGGCTTCCAGCCGGTGGTGGGCGTGGTGTCCGCCCCGGCGCTCGGTCGGCGCTGGTGGGCGGCGAAGGGGCTCGGCGCGTACACGGGCCGCAGCCTGTCCTCGGCGACCCGGCTGGGCGTCTCGAAGGTCGCGTCCCTGTCGGACGCCTCCTTCGCGTACTCCTCGCTGAGCGGCTGGGAGGAGCGGGGCCGCCTCGACGGCTTCCTCGACCTCACGCGCGCGTGCTGGCGGACCCGGGCGTACGGCGACTTCTGGCCGTACATGATGGTCGCGGAGGGTTCCGTGGACATCTGCGCGGAGCCGGAGCTGTCGCTGTGGGACATGGCCGCGGTCGCGATCGTGGTCCAGGAGGCCGGCGGCACGTACACGGGCCTGGACGGCCGGCACGGCCCGCACAGCGGGAACGCGGCCGCGTCGAACGGTCTGCTCCACGGCGAGCTGCTGAGCTACCTGAACCAGGAGACCGAGCGCTCCTGACGCTCCCCGGGGGCGCCTCGCGCGCCCCCTTTACGACCCACCTCCCCGGTGCAACTCTGAGAGTCCCCCCGCTTGTGAACTTGTGAATTCTTTCTCGTGGGGGTCTCACCAAGGAGGTGGCTCCGTCCATGCTCGTCCGTGACGCCATGAGCACCGTGGTCCTCACCATCGGCCCAGCCCACACCCTCCGACAGGCGGCCCGACTGATGTCGGCGCGCCACGTCGGCGCGGCGATCGTCCTCGACACCGACGCCGGCGGGCTCGGCATCCTCACCGAGCGCGACATCCTCAACTCCCTGGCCAGGGACCAGGACCCCGACCGGGAGGCCGCCGGCTCCCACACCACCCGTGACGTGGTCTTCGCCGCGCCCACCTGGACCCTGGCGGAGGCGGCCGAGGCCATGACGCGCGGCGGCTTCCGCCACCTCGTCGTCCTCGACGACCGGGGCCCCGTCGGCATCGTCTCCGTACGCGACATCATCCGCTGCTGGATCCCGGTGCACAGCGTCGCCACCGGCTGAGCACGCGAGGGCGGGCCGGACTCCGTACGGAAGTCCGGCCCGCCCCCTACCCACGGCAAGCGTCCTCAGCCACGCAGGGCCTGGACCGCGGCCTCCAGCCGCTTGCCGAAGTCACCGTCCGCCTTGCGGAAGTTGTCGATCGCCCGCTCGGCGATGTCGTCACGCGAGACCTTGGCGATGAAGCCGGCCAGGTTCCCCACGAGACGGCCCTTCTCGTCCTCCGACATCAGGCGGTAGAGGTCGCCCGCCTGCACGAAGTCGTCGTCCTCGGCGTGCGAGGGGGCGGCGTGGTCGCCGGTCACGCCGGTGACCGGGGAGCCGGCCCAGAGCGGCCGGTCCGTCTGGTGCGGGCCGCCGAAGCTGTTCGGCTCGTAGTTCTTCGCGCCCTTGTGGCGGCCGTCGTAGAGGAAGCCGTCACGCGAGTGGGTGCGCGCCTCGGTGGCGTGCGGGCGGTTCACCGGCAGGTGGTCGGCGTTGATGCCGACGCGGTAGCGGTGGGCGTCGCCGTAGGCGAAGAGGCGGCCCTGGAGCATCTTGTCCGGGGAGGGGCCGATGCCCGGCACGAAGTGCGCGGGACTGAAGATCGACTGCTCGACCTCGGCGAAGATGTTCTCCGGGTTGCGGTTGAGCTCCAGCTTGCCGATCTCGATCGGCGGGTAGTCCGCGTGCGGCCACACCTTGGTGAGGTCGAACGGGTTGAAGCGGTAGTTCGCCGCGTCGGCCGCGGGCATGATCTGGACCTGCACGGTCCAGGTGGGGAAGTCCCCGCGCTCGATGGCCTCGCGCAGGTCGCGCTGGTGCGAGTCCGGGTCCTCGCCCGCGAGGCGGTTGGCCTCGTCCTGGGTGAGGTTCTTGATGCCCTGGTCGGTCTTGAAGTGGTACTTGACCCAGAAGACCTCGCCGGCCTCGTTGTTCCACTGGAACGTGTGCGAGCCGAAGCCGTCCATGTGGCGGTACGAGGCGGGGATGCCGCGGTCGCCGAAGAGCCAGGTGACCTGGTGGGTCGACTCCGGGGAGAGGCCCCAGAAGTCCCAGACGTTGTCCGCCTCCTGCGAGCCGGTGTACGGGTCGCGCTTCTGGGTGTGGATGAAGTCGGGGAACTTGATGGCGTCCCGGATGAAGAACACCGGCGTGTTGTTGCCGACGAGGTCGTAGTTGCCCTCTTCGGTGTAGAACTTCAGCGCCCAGCCGCGGGGGTCGCGCACCGCGTCCGCCGCGCCGAGGTTGCCCGCGACGGTGGAGAAGCGCAGGAAGGTCTCGGTCTCCTTGCCGACCTCGGAGAGGAACTTGGCGCGCGTCCACCGCGTGACGTCACGGGTCACCGTGAAGGTGCCGTAGGCGCCCGCGCCGCGCGCGTGGACCACGCGCTCCGGGATGCGCTCGCGGTTGAAGTGGGCGAGCTTCTCCAGGAGGAGCTGGTCCTGGACCAGGACCGGGCCGCCGACGCCCGCGGTCTCGCTGTTCTGGTTGTCGGCGACCGGAGCCCCGGCCTCCGTGGTGAGCGGTCCCTGCGTCACGTGCGCCTCCTGCGTCATCCCTGCGAGTCCTGTCCCTCGGCCCGAGCCCTTGGACGGGCCTCCGGTCGATGCCGGTTCCGATCCTACATTGGACAAAGTCCAAGTCAAGCAGAGGTCTAAAGTCACACCCGTTCGGGATCTTGGTCCCGGCTGTTACTCTGGCTCCCATGAGCGACCTGTTGGAACGACTGCGCGGACGCGGCTGGCGGATGACCGCGCAGCGCCGCGTCGTGGCCGAGGTCCTCGACGGGGATCACGTACACCTGACCGCCGACGAGGTCCACGCCCGCGCGGTGACGAAGCTGCCCGAGATCTCGCGCGCGACCGTGTACAACACGCTGGGCGAGATGGTCACCCTCGGCGAGGTCCTCGAGGTCGCGACCGACGGCCGCGCCAAGCGGTACGACCCCAACGCCCACCGGCCCCACCAGCACCTGGTCTGCGGCCGCTGCGGCGCGATCCGCGACGTGCACCCGGCCGGCGACCCGCTGGCGGACCTCCCGGACACCGAGCGCTTCGGCTTCACGATCTCGAACGTCGAGGTCACCTACCGGGGCATCTGCCCGAGCTGCGCCACGACGGCCTGACGACGCACCGAAGAAGCCCCCGCTCCGGCGGGGGCTTCTTCGCGCCTTCACGTTCGGGCATCGCGCATACACGACGAAGGCCCGGATCCAGTGACTGGATCCGGGCCTTCGTTGCTACTGAGTAGCGGGGACAGGATTTGAACCTGCGACCTCTGGGTTATGA
>NZ_JBEXSZ010000130.1:0-23256 GCF_040613865.1 Streptomyces sp. NPDC006197
GTCGGGGCGAGCACGCAGGGGCCGAAGGAGAAGCCGTGCTCCGTGGCCGCGCCGAGCCCCTCCTGATGGAAGAGCACCGGAGCGGCGTGGAACTGCACGTCGGGGGCGTCCAGTTCGGGACGGCTGCGGAAGAAGCCGCCGGCCTCGCCGATGTTGGAGGACAGCGGGCCGCGCCCCTCGCTCTGCAGCAGCGCCGCGTTCTCGGGGCTCGCGGCGCTGATCAGCGACTCCGCATCCGTACGGAAGTTGAGCATCGCCATGTAGTGGTCCTGGAGGCCCTGGCCGACCGGCAGGTCGCGGACGACCTCGATGCCGAAGGCGGCCAGGTCGGCGGCCGGCCCGATCCCGGAGAGCATCAGCAGCTTCGGGGACTCGTAGGCCCCCGCGGACAGGATCACCTCGCGCTCGGCCCGGACGACCTCCACCTCGCCGCCCCGCTCGACCTCGACCCCCGTCGCCCGTCCGTCCTCGACCACCACGCGGCGGGCGTGGGCCGAGGAGAGCACGGTGAGGTTGGGCCGGCCGAGGGCGGGGTGCAGATAGGCGACGGCCGCGCTGCACCGCAGACCGCCCCGCTGGGTCACCTGGTAGCGCCCGACGCCGAACTGGTCCTCGCCGTTGAAGTCGTCGTTCGCCTTGTACCCGGCCTGCTGGGCGGCCTGCACGAAGGCCGAGGACAGCGGGTGCCCGGAGCGGCCGTCGCTGACGGTGAGCGGACCGCCCGTGCCGTGGAAGGCGTCCTCGCCGCACTCGTTGTCCTCGGCGCGCTTGAAGTACGGAAGCACCTCGTCGTACGACCAGCCGGTCGCCCCGGCGGCGGCCCAGCCGTCGTAGTCGGCGCGGGAGCCGCGGATGTAGATCATCGCGTTGATCGAGCTGCAGCCGCCGAACACCTTGCCCCGCGGCAGATACGCCCGCCGTCCGCCGATGCCCGGCTCCGGGTCGGAGTCGAGGTCCCAGTCGAGCGCGGACTTGAACAGCTGGGGGAAGGCGGCCGGGACGTGGATCTCCTGCGCGGTGTCGGGGCCGCCGGCCTCGATCAGCGCGACCCGGACGTCCGGGTCCTCGGACAGACGCGCCGCGAGGACACAGCCCGCGGATCCGGCGCCGACGATGACGTAGTCGTACATGTTCATTCCGTTCCTTGAACGAAGAGCGCGTGGTTACGAAGCGTTGTGCCGCGGTGAACGCGACGGGCCGAGGCAGCGCGTCAGGAAGTCGAGCTGGTCGGCGAGCGCCCGTTCCTGCCCCGGTCCGGCGTAGACGTCGAGGTGGTCGACGGGGTAGGAGCGCAGCTGCGCCCACGGCCCGACCCGCTCCGCCGTGCGGCGCGCCGCCTCGGGCGGCGCGATGCGGTCGTGGAGCCCGACCTGCACGAGGATCGGACAGGCGAGTCGGGCCACGTGGGTGGTGGGCCGGTTGAAGCCGACCACGAGCGCGGCGCGGGCGCACACCTCGTTGCGGAAGGTGGGCCCCGCGAAGGACGCGGCGGTGGCCAGGGCGTCGGGGAGGGTCATCATCGCGAGCGTCCCGGGGTCCCCGACGACCGGCACGTGGTGCGGCGGCCGCCCGGTGAGGGCGCGGGCCGCGTCGCGCAGCCCGTGCGCGGCGAGTCGGCCCAGCGGGCGGGGCCCGGCGTGGCGCAGGAGGTGCGCCAGGGAGGCGAGGCCGTCCGTCACGGGCGTCAGTGACACGACCGCCGCCGTGTTGCCGTCCTGGGCCGCGACCACCAGGGCGTGGCCGCCGGAGTACGACGCGCCCCACAGCACGATCCGGTCGGGGTCCACGCCGGGCAGGTGCCGGGCGGCGGCGAGGGCCGCGTGGTAGTCCTGCCGCTGGCGCCGGACGGAGACGTCCTGGCGGTGCGTGCCGCCGGAGTCCCCGAAGCCGCGGTAGTCGAAGACGAAGGCGTCGATACCGGCGGCGGCGAACGGCTCGGCGTAGTTGAGGAGGCCGCTGTCGCGGGTGCCGCCGAAGCCGTGGGCCATGACCACGCACGGCCGGCCCGCGGGGCCGGCCAGCGCGTCGCTCGCGGCCGGGAGGTGCCAGGCGGCGCAGGTGACGCCGTGGCTGGTGAAGGAGACGTCGTTCCTCATCGCGCCGTCCCCGTCCGGGTCGCCGCGGCGGCGGTGAACCGCAGGGCGGGGTCCTCGATCGGCCCCTCGCGCAGCCGCTCGACGTCCCTCTCGTACGCCATCTCGACCGTCCACGGCCCGCTGGTGCCCCGACGCGGCCACATCCCGATGCCGCGCTGCACGTAGTTCGAGGTCAGGTCCATGTACGGCAGGCGCTCCATGGCCGGGTCGTCGAGCACCGGTTCGGCGGTGCCGTAGCCGTACCGGTCCATGTGGTCCAGGAGCCGGCAGAAGTGCTCGCAGACCAGGTCGACCTTGAGCGTCCAGGACAGGTTGGTGTAGCCCAGCGCGAACACGAAGTTGGGGACGCCGGACAGCATCATCGCCTTGTAGGCGGTCGTCTCGGGCAGGTCGACCTTCTTCTTGTCGACGCTCAGCTGCATGTTGCCGAAGATCGCCATGTTGAGCCCGGTGGCGGTCACGATGATGTCGGCGCCGAGCTCCTGGCCGGACTTCAGCAGGATGCCGGTCTTGGTGAACCGCTCGATGTGGTCGGTGACGACCGAGGCCCGCCCCGACGAGATAGCCTTGAACAGGTCGCCGTTGGGCACCACGCACAACCGCTGGTCCCAGGGGGCGTAGTGGGGGGCGAAGTGGGTGTCGACGTCGTAGTGCCGGGGGAGTTGCCGGCGCACGTTGGCGATCAGCAGCCGACGGGTCAGCTTCGGGGCCCGGCGGCTGATCTTGTAGACCCCGCGGGTGACGAAGATGTTCTTGCGCCGGACGATCCGGTGGGCGCGCCGGTGGCCGAGCAGGGTGCGGAGCGCCTTGGCGACGACGTCCTCGGCGGGCACCGCCATGACGTATCCCGGCGAGCGCTGGAGCATGGTGACGTGGCCGGCGGTGTCCGCCATCGAGGGGATGAGGGTGACGGCGGTGGCGCCGCTGCCGATCACGACCACGCGCTTGCCCGTGTAGTCCAGGTCCTCGGGCCAGTGCTGGGGGTGGACCACCTGGCCCTGGAAGTCCTCGACGCCCGTGAACTCGGGGGTGAACCCCTCGTCGTGGTTGTAGGGACCGGTGCCCACGAACAGGAACCGTGTGGTGAACCGCACCTTCTTCCTGCTGTCGGCCTGCTGGGCGGTGACGGTCCAACACTGGCGCGCCCTGGAGAACTCCGCGCTCAGCACGCGGTGTCCGAAGCGGATGTGCCCGTCGAGGCGGTTCTCGGCGACCGTCTGCCGCAGGTAGTCCAGGATGAGGTGCCCGTCGGCGATCGACTTGGGGTGCTGCCACGGCCTGAAGCCGAAGCCGAAGGTGGGCATGTCCGAGTCCGAGCGGATGCCGGGGTACTGGAACAGGCTCCACGTGCCGCCGACCTCGTCACGCGCCTCCAGGATCGCGAACTTCGTGCCGGGGCGGAGGGCCCGCAGATGGCTGGCCATGCCGATGCCCGAGATGCCCGCGCCGATGATCAACACGTCGAGCGTCTCCTCGGCCGGGACGGGCTTGTCGGTGCTGGTGGTCGTGATCGTCACTGGTCTCTCCCGGCCGGGGTGCGGAGGGGCTGTGAGGTGCCGGGTTCCGCCGTGCGTTCCCTGGCGGCGGCCCTGCGGCTGAGTTCGGCGCGCGCGAGCGCGTTCTTGTGCACTTCGTCGGGGCCGTCGGCGAATCGCAGCGAGCGGACTCCGGCGTAGGCGCGGGCAAGTGGAAAGTCCTGGGACAGGCCACCGGCGCCGTGTGTCTGGATGGCCTTGTCGAGGATCCACTGCACCGTCCTGGGCGTGGCGATCTTGATCGCCTGGATCTCGGAGTGGGCGCCCTTGTTGCCGACCGTGTCCATGAGCCAGGCGGTCTTGAGTACCAGGAGCCGCAACTGTTCGATCCGCACCCTCGACTCGGCGATCCAGTCGCGGATGACGCCCTGGCGGGCCAGCGGCTTGCCGAACGCGACCCGCTCCTCGGCGCGGTCGCACATCAGCTCGATGGCGCGTTCCGCGACGCCGATGAAGCGCATGCAGTGGTGGATCCGGCCGGGTCCGAGACGGGCCTGGGCGATGGCGAACCCGCCGCCCTCCTCTCCGATGAGGTTCTCCACCGGGACGCGCACGTCGTGGAAGACCAGTTCGGCATGGCCGCCGTGGTCGTGGTCGTCGTACCCGAAGACCTCCATGGCGCGCCGGATCTCCAGGCCCGGGGTGTCCCGCGGCACGAGGACCATCGACTGCCGGCGGTGCCGGTCGGCGCTGGGGTCCGTCTGGCCCATCACGATGAAGACCTTCGCGTTGGGGTTCATCGCGCCGGTGATCCACCACTTGCGGCCGTTGATCACGTAGTCGCCGCCGTCGCGCACGATCGACGTGGCGATGTTGGTGGCGTCGGAGGACGCGACGTCGGGCTCCGTCATGGCGAACGCGGAGCGGATCTCGCCGGCGAGGAGCGGCTCCAACCACTCCTTGCGCTGGGCCTCGGTGCCGAACATGGAGAGGACTTCCATGTTGCCGGTGTCCGGGGCCGCGCAGTTGAGGACGACGGGGGCGAGTTCCAGGGAACGGCCGGTGATCTCGGCGAGGGGCGCGTACTGGAGGTTGGTGAGACCTCCGCCCTCCTCGCCCGGGAGGAAGAGGTTCCACAGGCCGCGCCGCCGAGCCTCGGCACGCAGTTCGCCGAGCACGGGGACCGAATCCCAGGCCCAGCGGTCGTCCAAGGCCGTGAGCTGCTGGGCGAAGACCGGTTCAGCCGGGTGGATATGACCCCACATCAGGTCAAGCAGATTCTCGTGCAGCATCTCGGTGCGCGGATCGAAGGCGAAGTGCATGGTCACTGTTCCTTGAGTGCGGCGAGTCCGGCGGCGAGCAGGGGGTGGATCGCCTCGCCGATCCGGTCGAAGCCGGGGCCGACGGTCTGTCCGCCCAGGTGGCGGAAGTGGATGCCCTCGAGGATTGCGGCGAGCTTGAAGGCCGCGAGGCCGAGGTGGAAGCCCAGGTCGCCGAGGTCGCGGCTGCCGCGGGCCTCGTACCGGGCAACGATCTCCGCCTCGCTGAGGAAGCCGGGGGCGTCCCCGGCGTCGGGGGCGATCTCGGGGCCGACGAGGCGGGCGAGCCGGGTGTAGAGCAGCATCAGCGCCAGGTCGGTGACCGGGTCGCCGACGGTGGCCATCTCCCAGTCGATGACCGCGCGGAGCCGGTCGTCGCCGTCGACCAGCACGTTGTCGAGCCGGAAGTCGCCGTGGACGATCCCGGGACGTGAGGCGGCGTCCGCGGCGGTGGCCCGCTCTTCCAGCGCGGCGTGCAGGGTGACGGCGTCCGGTAGGTCGCGGGTGTACGAGGCGGCCAGCTGCTTGCGCCACCGGGTGACCTGCCGGGTGAGGAAGCCCTCGGGGCGGCCGAAGCCGCCGAGTCCGACGGTGTCCGGGTCCACCGCGTGGAGGTCGGCGAGGGTGTCCACGAGCGTGCCGGAGATCCGCCGCACCCGCTGGGCGCCGAGCGGCGCCAGGTCCGCGGCCGTGCGGTACGGCCGGCCCTCGACCGCCTCCATGACGTAGAACTCGGCGCCCAGCACCCCGGTGTCGACGCAGAGACCGTGCAGGCGCGGCACGGGCACCGGGGTGTCGGCGAGGGCCGCCATCACCGCGTACTCGCGCCCCATGTCATGGGCCGTGGCAAGCACGTGGCCCAGCGGCGGACGGCGCAGGATCCAACTGGATCCACCGTCGGAGAGGCGGTAGGTCAGATTGGACTTGCCCCCCGTGATCAGGGCGGCGGAGAGCGCCTCGGCCCGCGCCTGGGGCACAGCCTCCGTGAACCAGGGGCGCAGCCGGGCCAGGTCGATGCCGGGCGTCTCGTGCTGGTCGTGCGGACTCATCACGCACCGCCGGCCACGGTAAGGCCGCCGTCGACGACCAGTGTCTGGCCGGTCATCCACGAGGCGTCGCCGGAGAGCAGGAACGCCACGGCGCTTCCGACGTCACTGGGGGTCCCGAGTCGCTTCAGCGGGTAGACCGCCGAGACCTCGTCCTCCCGGCCCTCGTAGAGCGCCGCTGCGAACCTCGTCTTCACCACGGCCGGGGCGACCGCGTTCACCCGGATGCCGGGGCCGAGCTCGACGGCGAGCGCCTCGGTGAGGTGGATGAGCATCGCCTTGCTGGCGCAGTACATCCCGATGCCGGGTGCCGTCCGGATGCCGCCGACGGAGGCGACGTTGACGATCGCGCCGCCGTGCTCGCCCATCCACGCCGCGTGGACCTTCTGGACCCACGACAGGGCGGCGACGCAGTTGACCTCGACGATGTTGCGGGCCACCCCGAGATCGAGGGTGATCAGCGGCCCGTAGACCGGGTTGATCCCGGTGTTGTTGACCAGTAGGTCGGCGCTGCCGAACGTGGCGATCGCCTGGGCGATCACCTCGTCCTGATGCTCGGTGTCGGCGGCGTGACCGGCGATGCCGAGGGCGCGGTCGGGTCCGCCGAGCGAGGCGACGGCCTCGGTCAGGACGTCCGGCTTGCGTCCGGTGATCACGACCTTCGCGCCTTCGGCGACGAGTCGTTGGGCGACGGCGAGTCCCAGCCCGCGACTGGCGCCGGTGATGATCGCGGTCTGCCCCGCGAATGTGTCGGCCATGGTTCCTTGCTCTTCCTCGAACTGGGTCGGACGTGTCAGTGGCGGCCGTCGGCCGGCGTCGGTGCGATCTCCCGGGCGGTGCGTGTGCCGCTCTCGACGGCGCCGTCGATCCCTCCGGCGCCGGAGGAGGCGATGTCGCCGCCCGCGAAGCGGATGCGCCCGTGCGGCTGCCGCAGCCGGGGGATCGGTGTTGGTGGGGTGGCCGGGTCGGCGATGGGCCCGCGTTCCCTGACTGCTGCTCATGACCCACTCCGTTCTGCTCCTCCGCGCCGCGCACGAACGAGGCGAACCGGGTCGCGGTCCTGGGGTCGAGAAGTCGGGAGCTAAATGTCGAGTCGAGTTTGAGTTTAGGGTGTGTTCGGAGGGTGTCAACCTTCCGTGCAGGGCATCTCGAGAGCGTGACTGATACGATCTCGAATCGTGTTCGATAAAAAGTTGACAGCCCAGACGCTGGCTCGCCCAGCGGTGCAGCGCCGCGGCGTGGAACGGAGACGGGCCATCCTGGACGCCGCCGAGGCGCTGCTCGCCGAGCAGGGCTACGAAGCGGCCACCCTGAAGGCCGTCAGTGAGCGGGCGGACATTCCGATCGGCTCTGTTTATCACTACTTCTCCGACCGCCATCAGGTCGACGCCGAGCTCCTGCAGCGACATCTGCGGGTGATCGAGGAGATCCTCGACACGGCTCTGGAAGGCGCCGAGCTGCCTTCGCTGCGAGCCGCCGCGGATGCCGTCATCGACCCCCTGCGCGACTATTTCCGCCGGCACCGCAGCTGTGTCGAGCTGTGGTTCCCAGGGCGCGGCGAGACGGTGACCGCTCTCGTCCGGGAATTCGACGCCGCGCAGGCGAACCGGTTCTGGTACCTCCTGGTCGAGCGCGGACTGGTGGCCGCCGATACGCCCCGATTCCCCCTGCAGCTCGCTTTCGAGGTGGGCAACCGTCTCTTCGACATCGCGTTCCGGCAGTCACCAGCCGGTGACGACACCACGATCGACGAAGCACGACGCATGGTGACCGCGTACCTCGAGACCTACGCCGCGTGACCGACGAGCCCGTGAGTCAAGACTCGCGAGCCCGGTCCTGGCCGGGAGTGGCGAACGGGATGTGCCGGCCTTCGGTCCGGACGGCTTGCCGTGAACGGCCCCACCACGACGCGCCGCGGTGAGGCCGGAGAAACCGGCCCCGAACGAGGGCATCCACGCCGGTCTCCGCCACCGCCACACGCGAGGCCGCGGCCGTAGGGAGAGATCCGACTGAGGGGCAATGCGGCCGGCCGCAGCTCCACCGCCACCAGGATGACGCGTCGTGACACACGGCTCTCGGCCCGTCACGCCAGGGGTGCTAACGCAGCGGAGCGCCCCACCGCACCTGCCGGCGCAGCTCGTTCTTCAGAAGCTTGCCGCCGGCATTGCGAGGCAGTGCCTGGGTGACGATCGCCGCGTACTGGGGCACCTTGAAGTCCGCGAGCCGCTGTCGGCAGTGTGCGACCACGGAGACGATGTCGATCTCCCCCTGGTCGGCGAAGAGGACGGCTCCGACCTTCTCGCCCATGACGTCGTCGGGTACGGCGAGGACCGCGGCGTCGGCAACGCCGGGTGCGGAGAGCAGCACGGCCTCGACCTCGACGCTGGAGATGTTCTCCCCGCCGCGGTTGATGATGTCCTTGATGCGGTCGACGATGTGGACGCGGCCGGCGTCGTCGACGCGGACGATGTCCCCGGTATGCAGCCAGCCGTTCGCGATCGTCTCCGCCGTGGCCTCCGGCCTGCGCCAGTACCCGGTGGTCACCGTGACGCCACGTACCACCAGCTCGCCCGTGGACGGATCGTCACCGATCGGCACGACGCCGAGGTCCACCGACGGCACCGCGTACCCGACGGAGTCCGCGTGGTCCGCGGCGTCCTGGTCCGGCAGGACGGTGATCAGCGACGCCGTCTCCGTCATGCCGTAGCCGTTGATGACGGTGGCCCTGGGGAACGCCTCCTTCAGCGACCGCACGAGTGACGGCGCGATCGGAGCTCCACCGTATGCCAGCCAGCGCACCCCGGACACCTCGGCGTCGGCGAAGCTCGGATGCCGCAGCAGGAGGGAGTACACCGCGGGCACCGTCACGACGAAGGAGATCCGCTCCGCCGCCAGTGCTTCTGTCAGCTGCGGCAGATGGAGCGCGGGCATGATGACCGATGTACCGCCGAGGTAGGCGGCGACCATGAACTGCGAGTTGCAGGCCGTCACATGGAACAACGGCACCGAGATGAGAGTGCGCAGCTCCGGTCCGACGTCTCGCGGGATGCCGAGACAGCGCACCAGGTTCTCGGCGTTGGTCACGAACGCCTCGTGCGTGGTCGGCACCCCCTTGGGACGCCCGGTCGTGCCCGATGTGTAGAACAAGGCGGCCACGTCGGAGGGCTCCAGGTTCACCGCCACGTACGGATCGCCATCGGGGAGGGGAGCGTCGGCCGCCAGATCGACCTTCACACCGGCGTCGCCGAGGACGAACTCCACTTCCGGCTGCGCCGACCGCGTGTTCACGGCCACCGCGATGCCGCCGGCCATCACCGTGCCCCAGAACGCGAGGGCCCAGTCCGCGCCGGCCGGATACCGGACGGCCACCCGGTCCCCATGCGCCACGCCGTGGGCCCGCAGCCCGCCTGCGACCCGCGCGGCGCGCTCCCACAACTGGGCGTAGGTCAGCCGGTGCCCGCCGAGTTCGACGATGGCCTCGGCGTCGGGTCGGGTGTCGACATGGGTGCGCAGCACGTCGACGAGCGTGGCGGGGACGTCCGCGAATCGCAGGAGGCCGTTCGGGTCTCTGTCCAGATCCTCTTGTGGGAAGGGGTTGTGCGAGCGTGTGATGGGGATGAGGGGACGAGGCATCTCGGCGGCTCCGGAGAATGGCGTGCGTGGTCGGCACATGAAGTGGGATCTTCGGGCGACCAGGGCATCGCCGTGACTTGACCTCCCTGGTACGGGGTCACGGCGATGCCCAGGTCAGGGTCGAGTCGGAGCGTCCCTGGTGCGGCGACTCGACGTCTTCGTAGCGCGGTGTGTGCCCACGCGCTTCAGGACGGTACGGCAGGTGGCCGAACTCGACATGTAGTTCGAAACCGAATCGAGTTTGATGATGGAAGTCAACCAGAAGCCGTCAAGGGTCTGGTTGCATGCTGGGGGCAAGGAGTGTCGTCGCTTGTGAAACTCAAGTTGAGTTTGATAACTGGAATGTGCGATGTCAAGAGGGTGGCCGGACAAGTGTGCCGCCACCCGGGTAGACTGGCGATCCATGATCGACTTTGCTTGTTCGTTCGGGGTGTGGCGTGACTGAGCGGAGCGGTGGGGCAGGGAAGCGCACGCCCGACGATGTCTCGGTCATGAGCCATCAGGCGCCGGCACGGCCGGAGGCCGTCCTCCAGCGTCGTGGCCTCGCCCGGGTCAAGGCGATCCTGGACGCCGCGGAAGAGATCTTGGTGGAGGACGGCTACGAAGCCGCCACTCTCAAGGCGATCGGCGAACGGGCGGGCATTCCGACGCCTTCGGTCTACCACTACTTCGCCGACCGTTATCAGGTGGACGCGGCCATCATCAGGCGCCACATCGACGCGTTGAGCGCCAGACTGGACGGCATCGAGACGGAGGACCTCCGGTCGATCTCTGAGGTGGCGGCCCTGGTGCTCGATCCGATCGTCGAGTACTTCCGGGTACACCCGAGCTGTGTCGAGCTTTGGTTCTCCGGTCGTAACGAGGCTCTGAACGCCCTCGTCCAGGAGTTTGACGACCGCGTCTCCGAACGCGTGTGGAGACTCGGGATCGGCCGTGGGCTGCTGCGGACCGACACGCCCCCGCTCGTGATGCGGCTGGCGTTCGAAGCCGGTGGGCGCATCTTCGACATCGCCTTCAAGCAGGATCGGAACGGGGACGAAGCCACGGTGACGGAGGCGAAGCGGCTGGTGGGCGCTTACCTCGAGACGTACGCGGTGTAGGCGAAGCGGCGTCTCCAGTGCCGGCCGGGGCGTTGTGGCGCCTTCCGGTGCAACGGGGATGACGGCGGCGGACTGCTCCACCGCGTGGTGCGGCAGCGGGCCGCGTTGAAGAGTGAGAGCGGTGAACGCTCGTGGGTGCACTGGCGGGCGTTGTCGATGGACATCGCCGCGCCGGCCGCGAGCTCCCGGGTCAGGGGAGGTCGTCCTGGTCGAAGACAGTCCTGCTGCCCGCCCGGAAGAACTGGACGAAACCCAGCGTCTTGCCGTAAGTCGGCAAGGGTGGCGGCAGGACCGAGCGGATGCCGCCGTCGGCGAGCACGGGACCGCGGTTGCCCGGGCCCGTCGCACACTGTGCCGGGGAGGCGGAGGCCGCGACGAGGTGGAGTACGGGCGTGCCCGTGGCCGGCGTGCGGACGGGTTCCGATTCGACCGAGCGCGCTTTCGATCTGTCGGCTCGTCTTGTCGGTCAGGAGGAGCCGCCGCCGCTGCAGTCGGTGGTCGCGTTCCTCCTGGTGGGCCGCGACAGCGCGTATCGAACTGCGGTCCATATGTGCGAAACCCGCCTCCACCTGCCGCATCGCCGCAGCGTTGATCGGTTTCGGGTCGGAGGTGAGGACGGAAAGGTCCTCGTACTGCCACGACCCGGGAAGTCCGGTGCGCGTGCGCTGCAGCAAGGCGTGGACCGTCTCGTCCGTCCGCGGTCTGAGTGCTTCAGCCAGACGACGGAGAAGTGCCTCGACATCGGTCCTCGCAAGGCAATTGGGTGGACATGGGGGCATCTGCTACCGGTTGGCAGAGACGACCAGGGGTCGGGGTGGTTGGCAGTACACCTTCACCCATGCGTAAACTCAAAAGCGATTCGATATTGACCCTTGCTTCGGATCGCCACTCACGCCTGCCTTCCCGACGGCTCCGGCCCAACCGGCCGGCCGCGGGCACAGCCTGTCCCGGTTGAACTCCACGCGAGCGACGAGGGACCGGGCCGAGGGCCGGGCTCGCCCGGCGCACTCAGGAAGCCCGACGGTTCCGTCCGGCCCGTGCGAAGACCGCCGCCCCTCCCATGGCCCCTGTCGCGACGCCGCTCACACCGTGATGTCCCGAAGGTCACCGTCAGCCCTGAGCCCGCGACGGTCCCGCTTCGTATGCCGTCACCTCACCCACCATCCTTGCCGCCGGAGGTTTTCGTGCGCTTCCCGTCCGTCCCGGCCCCACCCGCCCGTCCGCCCGCGCCGCAGTGGGGAGGTGGATCCGAAGGCGCCGCCCGACAAGTCCGGCGAGCGTTCGTGGCCGTGAACGCGGTGCCTCTCGTCATGGGTGTCGCGCTGTCGTGCTCCACCGCGCTCTCGGGAGTCCGCGTTCATGGGCGGCTCACGGTCGGCATCGTATGGGGCGTCCTGCAACTGGTCGTGTTCCTCGCCAGTGTGTGGTGGTACGAAGACCGGTCCACGAGGCTGTGCGCTTCTGACGCACGGTCGCTCGACCCCGACCTGCCGTCGGCCGAGACCGCCGGCGTGCCTGCCGCGCGAGAGGGATGGTAAGCCGGTGGCGACTCCGCTCCTCTTGAGCTCGGGCGTACTCGACCCCGTGGGCTCGGCCGCCCGGGCCCCCGTGATCAGCGCTTTTCTGATCTTCATCGGCCTGTGCCTGCTCTGGGTCTTCACCCTGGCCAGCCAGGACGACCGTGCGGAGAGCCTCTACACGGCCGACCGGTCCCTCTCGCCGGTCTTCAACGGCTTCGCCCTGGCAGGCGAATACATCACGGTCGTCACCCTGTTCGTGGCCTCAGGGGCGATCGCCCTCTTCGGCTACGACGGGTTCGGTTCCGCCGTCGACAGCGTCATCGCGTTCGGCATCCTGCTGCTCCTTGCCCGGAAGATCCGCGACAGCGGCAGTTATACGCTCGGCGGCCTCTTTTCCCTGCGGGCGCCAGGACAGGCCCCGCGCACGGCGGCGACCGTGGTGACGCTCGCCATCACGATTCCGCTGCTCATGGTCCAGCTGCGGGCCGCCGGCATCAGCGCGGCGCTCCTGATCGGGATGTCGAACGACGCGGCCCAGGTCGCCTGTACGGTGCTGATGGGCTGCCTCGTCGCCTGCTTCGCAGGGGTGGCAGACCTGAAGGGCACCAGCTTCGTGCAGATCGTCAAGGTGCCGGTCACGTTGGTGACGCTCGCGGTGGTCAGCCTGCTCGCCTTGCGGAAGTTCTCGTGGAGCCCCGGCGACCTGCTGTCGGCCGCCGTGGAGCGGAGCACTGATCCGGACGGATACCTGGGCCGGGGGCTCTGGGCGCACACGGCAGGCCTCGGGACGCTGAACACGATCAGCGACCACACTGTCGTGATCCTCGGCATGGCGATGATGCCGCACCTGATCCTCCGTATCGCCGCATCGCGGAACGGACAGTCGGCACGACGGTCCACGAGCATCGCCGTGGGACTGACCGGCGCCTTCTACATTCTTTTGATCACGACCGGATTCGCTGCCGCGGCGGTGGTCGGCAGTGAGGTGATCGGCGGGGTCGATGCGAACGGCCAAGCGGCTCCGATCCTGCTCGCCTCCGGTGTCCTCGGCCAGGCGTCGACGGCACGCGTGGTCCTCATCACCCTCATGGCATGCGTCGCCTTCCTCGCCGTGCTGACAGCCGTGACCAGCGTGACCTTCGCCGCCGCGGTCTCCCTCACACATGACGTCCTCGCCCGGACCAGGCGCCCTCTCGCCGACACCGGGCAGGTGCTGGCCCTTCGCTTCGCCGTCGTCGGCCTGTGCGTGGGCGGCCTGTCGCTGTCCGCCGCCGTCCACCAGTATCCGGTCGAGTTCCTGGTCACCTTCTCGCTGGGGGTCGCGGCGACGTGCGTCTTCCCTGCGCTGATCTACTCCTTCTTCTGGCCGGGGTTCAACCGCCGAGGCCTGCTGTGGTCCGTGTACGGCGGACTTCTGCTCTGCGTGGTGCTCACCGTCTGCTCGCCAACCGTTTCCGGGACGGAATACGCGCTGTGGCCGGAGGCGGCTTTCGACTGGTATCCGTTCCACACATCAGGCGTGGTCTCCGTCCCGGCGGCCTTCTTCCTCGGGTGGCTGGGCAGCACGCGGTCGCCGGCGAACGCTGAGAGTGGTTCCCAAAAGGCCGTGTACGAAAGCGTGAAGGGATAGGGCGCGGCGGGGCGTCCGCTTCACCCTCACGGTCCCGCGGGGGTACTCGCCGGTTCAGGGCGCAGGCCGGTGTCTCGGACTTGCCTCCCGCGGTCGAACGCGGCGTGAAGGGGACGCCGGTCGGTTCGGCGGACGGCACAGCGACGCGGAAGGAGACGCAGACGGGCCGTCCTCCACGCCGCGGAGGTGCTGTTTGCCGAACACGGCTACGAGGCCGCCACGCTCAAGGCGATCAGCGAGCGGGCGGGCATCCCGGTCGCCTCCGTCTATCACTACTCCTCCGACCGGTACCAAGTCGAGGTCGAGCTCATGCTGCGCCATGTACGAGAGCTGGATGCTCGCATCGGCGTCCTGTTGGACGATCCCGGAGCGCGGACGCTGCCCGAAGCCGTCGATGCCGTCACCGGCCCCGTGCTCGACTACTTCCGTGAGCAACCGGGCTGCACCGCGCTGTGGTTCTCCGGACGGAGCGCGATCGTCACCGAACTGAGCCGCGCCTTCGACGAGGCGCAGGCCGAGCGGCTACGACGCCACCTCGTCGACAGATGACTCGTCCGCGTCGACACCCCCCCGGCACGTACTGCAGGTCGCCTTTCAGATCGGCAGCCGGCTCCTGTACAGCGCCCTCCGGCGGTCCCCGGACGGTGACGGCGCCACGATCGACGAAGCGCGCCGCCTCGTCACCGCCTACCTGGAGACCTACGCCGCTGAAGGGCGGTCGGGACACCCCCACGGAACGACACCCCGCCGCGCATCGCCGACGGATCCGCACGATGCCGTAGCGTCGCACTTCGACCTGGTCGGCAGCCGAATGTCCCGAGGAGTTCGTCCGTGCAGCAGCCGCATTCCGAGCGCCGTCGTCGGAATCAGTGGCTCTCCGAGCGCCGCAGGGGGGCGGTGAGCGCGTCCGTCGCCGCGGCCGCGGCGGTGCTCCTCCTCGGTTTCGACAGCGTCAGGGCGGAGCTCTCCGGGGCGGACGTCTGCGTCCTGCTGCTGTTCGCCTACCTCTTCCCGTACCTCCTGCTCACGGTGGTCGCCTTCTCCACCGCGTCCCCGGAGCGGGTCCGTGCCTGGGCCGACCGAGAGTCGCGGGGCACGGTGCTCCAGCGGTACCTGTACGGCACGGCGCCCGGCCCGGGGGTGTCGCTGCTCATCTCGGCCGCGGCGCTCGTGGTGGCCGTGGTGTGGCGTCCCGGGCATCTCGGCTCCTCCTTCGAACCGGCGGTCCGGGCGTCGGTGGCGCTCGTCCTGGTGGCCCTGGCCTGGGTGTGCGTGGCCGTCTCCTTCGCGGTCGCCTTCCAGGCCGACAACCTCGTGGAGGAGGAGGGGGCGCTGGAGTTCCCCGGCGAGGAGGGTCCCGCCTGGGTCGACTACCTCTACTTCGCCTTCTCGGTCATGACGACCTTCGGTACGACCGACGTCACCGTGACGTCCCGGGAAATGCGCCGGACCGTGACGGCGAACTCGTGCATCGCGTTCGTCTTCAACACCGTCACGGTGGCCAGCCTCGTTTCCGCCCTGGACAGCATCTGACGAGACCGAAGCCGCCCGTACGGGCGGCCTGACGCGGTGATCGGACGGACGCCGCGGCCGCTCCTCGTGAACCGAGGACGATCGGAATGCGGCCGCGGGAGCGCGGCCATAACATCGCCGTGTACGCCCCGAGGTCAGGGAGTTCATGCACGGCGCCCGAGAAGAGGCGCGCCGTCGACCCCCGGGTCGACGCGCTCAAGCCGTCACCCGACACCGACCGGCAGCGAGCGGCTGGACAGGGCGGCGAGGCCGAGTGCCGCAGGCAGCCGTCGGCATGGCCGGTCACCCTGCCCGGCGCCTGGGGAGCGCTGCTTCTGGCGTGTCTGTCCTTCACTCCGTCGCTCCTCCCGCGCGGCGGGGTCCTCCAGGGGGCGATCTGCGGGATCCTCGCCGCGATCGGGTACGGGCTCGGGGTGACCGCCGCGTGGATCTGGCGGGCCTTCGCCGATCGCGGACGGCGTCCCGCGCGACGCCGGTCCTGGCAGGTCTTCCTCGTCTTCGCGATCGTCCTGCTCGGCGTGGCCTTCGGACTCGGGCAGTACTGGCAGCACCTGATCCGTCGACTCCTCGGCGTGACGGAGTACAGCGTCCTCCAGACTGTCGTCCTGCCCCTGGTCGCCCTCCTGTTCTTCTGCGTCATCCTGCTGGCCGCCCGAGGGGTCCGCCGGATGTACCGCTGGGTGGCCGGGCTTCTGCGGCGCTGGATCGGCGGGCAGGCGGCGAAGGTGGTCGGTGGGATCCTCGTGGCCGTCCTGTCGGTCCTGCTCCTCAGCGGTGTGCTCGTCGACGGCCTGGTCTCCGCGGCGAACCAAGCCTTCTCGCTGCGCGACACGCAGACCGAGGAAGGGGTGCGGCGACCGGTGACCGCCCTGCGCTCCGGCGGTCCGGGCTCGTTCGTGCCGTGGGGCTCGCTGGGGCGGCAGGGACGCACCTTCGCGGCCGACGGACCTTCGGCCGCCGAGATCGCACGGTTCACGGGCCGCGGGGCGTCGGAGCCAGTCCGCGCGTATGCCGGACTCGAAACGGCGGACGAGACGGAGACCCGGGCCGCGCGCGGTTGCCGATCTGCGCCGCGCCGGCGGGTTCGGGCGTCACGACCTGCTGGTGGTGACGACGACCGGCAGCGGCTGGGTCGATCCCGCCGCAGTGGACAGCTTCGAGTACCTCACCGGCGGCGACTGCGCGACCGTGGCCCTCCAGTACTCCTACCTGCCCTCGTGGCTGTCGTACCTCGTTGACCAGTACAAGGCCCGGGAGGCGGGCCGCGAACTCTTCGACGCCGTCTACGACGCCTGGTCGAAGCTGCCGCCCGATGCCCGCCCACGCCTGTACGTGGCGGGGGAGAGCCTCGGATCGTTCGGCGGGGAGACCGCCTTCAGCGGCGAGTACGACCTGCGTAACCGCACGGCGGGCGCGCTCTTCGCGGGACCGCCCGACTTCAACACGTTGTTCCGGCGGTTCAGCGACCACCGCGAGGCAGGCAGCCCGCAGATCCAGCCCGTCTACAAGGACGGGCGCACGGTGCGCTTCGCCGGCGACCCTCGGGCGGCCGTTCCGCCGACGGACGTGCCCTGGGAGGGCACGCGGGTGCTGTACCTCCTGCACGCCTCGGACCCGATTGTCTGGCGGGGCCCACATCTGATGTACGAGGAGCCGGACTGGATCGGCGAAGCTCCGGGCGACGACGTACTCGAAACCATGTTCTGGGTACCGTTCGTGACGTTCTGGCAGGTCACGGCCGACCTCCCGTTCGCCACCGGGGTGCCCGACGGCCACGGCCACACGTACCGGGCCGAGTACGTCGACGGTTGGAACGCCGTCCTGCGGCCCACCGACGTCAGCGAGGGGGAGCTCGCCCGCCTCCGGGCGGTCATGTCACCGGACTGAACGGGATGTTCAGACCCGCTCCCACCACCCAAGGGCCAGGACGACGCCCTTCTTCGCCGAGCATCCCCAGGTGTGCCCCCGGAGGGTGAAGAAGACCGAGGAGAGCAGGGCCGAGGAGAGGGTCAGCGCGATGAGGGCGACGCCGATCTGCCAGGAGATGAAGAAGCCGAGCAGCAGGGTGGGGATGAGCATGATCAGGGTCCCGATGAGCGCTTCACGGAGAACCCGGTTCCAGCTCGCCTTCTGCCACGTCCTCGCTCTGCGGGAATATCCCCTGAGGGCGACGTGCCGAGTACTGCCACAGGCTTCGATGTTCATCGCGGTGTCTCCTCGAAGGTGTGGCCGGCCTTGGTTCCGGTCACGGATCCCTTCTTCCGCTCCCTCAGCGCCGGAGTCACCGAGCGGTCGATGATCTCTGCGGCATGAGCCACGGTCAGCGCAGATCCTGCTGCCGTCTTGACGGTCCGGGCGGGGCAGGAGTAGAGCTCGAATCCAATTCGAGTTTAGGGTGTGACGTGAGGGGTCGCAAATTGCGCTGGTGGCGCCCTCGTCGTTCGTACTCACCCCAGGGAGGGGAGCTGTCATGAGCAGTGAAGACCACGACGCGGGCCGAACGGCCGAGCGGTGGAAGGCGAAGGGTGTCGCCCTGCGAGTGTTCTTCTACGTTTTCGGCACGTACGTGTTCCTCAACGTGGTGGGCATGCTGGGCGCGCACGCCCAGAAGTAGCCGGGGATCCAGGGCGCGCCCGGGCGGCCTGAGCCGGCCTTCGACTTCGAGGCCGGCATCGTCCGTCTTCGGCACCCCGGTCACCGTGGAAGCGGCCGAGTGCCTCCCTCTGGTGCGGGCCGAGGCTGGGTCGGGAGCCCGGCCGTGCGCCGCGATCTGATCAAGCTGTCGGGACGGGAGGTCTCGGCGCGCGCTCGGTGCGGATCCGGACGCAAGGGTCCGGCGACGTGCCCAGCCGCTCCGGCTGCCACTGTGCGTAGCCGTTCCGCTCCGTTTCCATGCAGGGTCGAGTCAAGTCCCTCAGGGCCGTCTGTTATCGCCCCGAAATGGCGGATCTGCGCCTTCGGAGGGTCGCGCCTGCCGGTGGAGGCGCTGAAGTCATGCGGAGAGTGCCATAACTCTCCGTCTGTAAAGGGCTACGGAATGTCCAAGGGTGTCAAACTCGAGCTGTCATCGAATCTTACTTACACGTTGTCATTGACGTCGTGTAAGTGCAGCCCTAGCCTCTCCCCATGACGACGCAAAAGAGGATTGTCTTCATCGGTGCGGCGGGCGACATGTGTCGGGTCGCGATCGAGCGTTTCGCTGAAGCCGCCGGGGGCGCGGACTGGAAGCTGGAGCTGTACGACATCCGGCCCGACGCCCTTGACGCACTGGTCGCGAGCCTGCCCCTCGGGTCGGCGAGCTCTGGGTCTTTTGACCTGTTCGACCCGGTTGCCCTTCGTGCGGCCATCGAGGGTGCCGCACTCGTCGTGCTGGGTGCCGGGCCGTACATCCGCACGGCGGAGCCGGTCATGGAGGCGTGTATCGAGGAGGGAGTCCCCTACCTCGATCTCGATGACGACGAGGCCAGCACGCGAGCGGCGATGGAGCTGGACGCGGAGGCGAAGGCGGCCGGCGTTCCGATCTTCGTCGGTTGTGGCGCGTCCCCAGGGCTCACCAATGTGATGGCTGCCGACGCGGCCCGCGACATGGACACCGTCGACCGGATCGACGTGGGCTGGGCGACCGGCGACGAGGGTCCGGTGGAGTTCGGGCGTGCCGTGCTCGATCACGCGATCCGCGGCTTCGCCGGGCCGTGCCAGACCTGGGAGAACGGACGGGCGGTCACTCACCAGACGTTCGTGGAGTCGGATGTGTTCGACCTGGGCGGCTCGTTCGGCTCCGCGTACCGGCTGTACGAGTGTGCCCACCCGGAAGCGGTGACCATGCCGCGGCGGTGGCCCGGTGCGGACCGGATCCGTGTCCTGGGGGCTCTCGACCCGGCGCCGGTCAGCGGCGTCATGCGCGGTGTCGCCGTCGCGGTGGAGGAGGGCAAGATCTCGATGGACCAGGCCATCGACTTCGTCAACGACGTCGTCACCGACAAGCCGGGCTCGCCGAAGGTCTGGCGCCACGCCCTCGCAGGGCTGTGGGGATCGATTCGCCGGGGCGAGATCGCTGTGGGGGAGGTGCTGAAGTACTTCGCGGCCGCGGCGCGCAAGAAGCACCCGGACTTCCGCGGGATCAACTACGTGCGGGTGACCGGCAAGCGCGGCGGGAAGAAGGTCGTCTCGATTCGCCGCGTCCCGGTCAGCGGGCCGGGCACGCCGTGGACGAGCATGGCGGCAGGAACCGGATCGGCGACCGCGGCGTTCATGATGCTCGCGGTCGACGAACTGGGCGACCTGGCGGGCGTCCTCGCCCCGGAGGACTGGGCGAACCCGGAACGGTTCTACGCGGCGATGGCGCGGACCGGCCGGACGACGGTCGACCAGGTCGTCGAGGCGGTGAAGGCATGAGCCGGCGCCCGAAGCACGACCCCAAGGAGTCGGAGCGCGAGATCCTCGACGCGGCGGAGGCCTTCCTCCGGGAGCGGCCGTTCCGGAAGATGACGGTGGACGCGGTCATGAGCCGGACCGGACTCAAGCGGCCGGCCTTCTACGCCCACTTCCGCGACCGTCACGACCTGGCGCTTCGCGTCGTCGAGGAGCTCGGCCTCGAGCTCGGCGGGATGATCGACCGGTGGCTGACGGGTGTCGACCTGGCCACCGACGCCAAGTCGGCGTTCCAGGGCCTGGCCGAGGTCTATGCCAAGCACGGCCCCGTACTCCGAGCGCTCTCGGAAGCGGCCGGCAGCGACGACAAGGTCGAGGCCGCCTACAACGCCCTGGTCCAGCGATTCATCGACGCGACCGCCCAGCGCATTGCCGATGACCAGACCGCGGGGCTGATCAAGGCAGATCTCGACGTCGAGGAGACGGCCCGCGCTCTGGTCTGGATGGACGAGCGCTATCTGACGCAGGCGTTCTCGAAGGAGCCGCACCCGGAGATCTCGCGCGTCGTCGACGTCCTTTACAACATCTGGTTCTCAGCGCTGTACGGAGGGGAATGAGGCCATGAAAGAAGTGATCTTCATACTGGCCGACCTGTGGATGGTCTTCGCAGGGTTTTACTGCGGATGGAGGTTCCTCCGACAGTACGGCAACTACCTGCTCGGCCTGGAGTGGATGATCGTCGGCACCTCGGGCGTCAACTTCCTGATCTGGGCGCTCCGCGGCGGGGACGAAAGCGATCCGCAGGCCAGGCTCGTGTTCTTCTTCGACACGTTCTCCCGAGGGGTGGGCATCACGCTCATCGCGATCTTGGGCCTGATGCGGGTGACACATCGGTACAAGCCGGGTCCGCTGGTCGACATTGCAGCGTTCGCCCTGGCCACCGTGGTCGGCATCTATTTCAGCGGGTTCGGAGGTCATGAGTTCCACCTGGGCCCAGCCGTCTTCTTCGTCACGGTCAACGCGCTCACGCTGCCGTTCCTGATCTACTTCACGTGGCGAGTCTGGAAGGCGGGCGCCCGAGGTCTGGCCTTCTGGACGGGGCTCGCGACCACGGCGGGCATCATCGTCGCGATCACCTACGACTTCTTCCCGCTTCCCGGCGACGATGCGCACCGCACGATCTTCGCCAGCGCCGCGCTGGCGACGTGGGGCACCCAGATGTTCGTGTACTTCCTTGCTTATCGCGCCATGGACAACCACAGCCGGGCAACCGAAGCCGGGGCAGTCTCGATGTCACTGAGCACGGCAGGAGGGCAGGGAAGGTGAAGACCGACAACGTGGAGTACTCGACCTTCAGCGGGTGGGTCGACGAGCCGGCGGATGTCCTCCCGGCACTGGCTGAAGACCTCACCTGCGACGTCGCCGTCGTCGGCGGTGGCCTCGGCGGCATGGTGACCGCCCTGCGGCTGGCGGAGCGCGGCCAGGACGTGGTGCTCCTGGAAGCGGAGTTCTGTGGGCACGGTTCCAGCTCGCGCAACGCGGGCCAGTTGGCGAGTGCTCCCGGCGGCGACCTCCAGCTCCTGAACCTGATGTACCGCAAGAAGATGCCCGGCATGTTGCGGCTGACGGAGAACGCCGCCCGCTTCGTCGAAGACCTCATCGACACGCACGAGATCGACTGCGACTACGAGCCGGTGGGCAACTGCTTCGCCGCCGTGTCACGCGGGCAGATGGGCCGGGTGCGCCGGGTGGCCAAGATCCTGCGGCGCGCCGGCGCACACGTCGAGGTGGGCACGAGTGCGGAGCTCGGCATCCCCCGCGGATTCGTCGGCGGGATGCGCGAGATTGTCGGAGGCATGATGAACCCCGGCAAGTTCAGCCGCGGCATCCGGACGGCGCTGTTGGCGTCGTCGGCCCGGGTCTTCGAAGGGACGAAGGTCACCGACGTCACCCGGGACGACGGTCGAGTCGTGCTCTCCACCCCGCACGGCGCGGTGCGGGCGAACAAGGCCGTGCTGGCGACGAACGCGTTCGCAGGCGAGTGGGACATCACCCCCAAGAACGCCTCCGTCCCCATCTGGATCATCGAGGTGGAGACGGAGCCGATCGACGAGGAGCGGCTGGCCGCGCTCGGCTGGACCAGCCGGTCAGGGGTCGTGACGCAGCACAACATCATGGAGAACTACCGCCTGACCTCGCGCAACACCATCGTCTTCGGCGTCCGGAGGCTCGAGCGGGGGACGACGTTCCCGCTGCCCGCGAAGAAGCCGGACCCGGGACTCGTCGAGGAACTCGCGACGGCCTTCGCGACGAGGTTCCCGGCTCTTGCGGACGTCGCCGTCGAGCGCGCCTGGGGCGGGTGGATCGCCATCACCTCGTCCTTCCTGCCGCTCGCGGGCCAGGTCGGTGACAACACCTTCTACTCGATCGCCTGCAACGGTCACGGGCTGGCCCAGGCACCGTATGTGGGCTCGCTCATCGCCGACATGATCGTCGACGGGCACCGGCACGACGACCTGGACCTCCTGTGGACGTGGAAGTCGAAGTTCCCTCCCGCCGTGGCGCTGGGGCGGCTGGGCGTTCGCATGATCTGGGCGGTCGACCGCTGGAACGACCTGGTCAACGGAAGCCGGCGCAATGCGCGCCGAGCGAACGCGGTGTGAACCGACCGGCGTTCGGGCTGTCAGGCCCGAGCCTTCGGTCTTGCGGTGAGCAGCGGCCGCATCAAGTCGAGGCCCTGATAGCGATGCAACGCGGTCGTCGAGATCGTCGC
The DNA here is from genome assembly GCF_040613865.1 of Streptomyces sp. NPDC006197. Taxonomy (NCBI): domain Bacteria; kingdom Bacillati; phylum Actinomycetota; class Actinomycetes; order Kitasatosporales; family Streptomycetaceae; genus Streptomyces; species Streptomyces sp. NPDC006197. The sequence continues at coordinate 22,497 of NZ_JBEXSZ010000130.1, forward strand.
CGGCGTGCCGTCGGTGGATGGGCCACAAGTCGATCGAGGAGACGTACCGCACGTACCGGCACCTGATACCGGGCAGCATCACCAAGGCCGCCCGGATCCTGGGCGCCGACCTCTGGGAAGTCGCCTGATTTCTGAGCTCGAGAGAACAGCAGGTTATTCGTCTGCTGGTGGTACAGGCAGAGCGTCCGTCTGACCGGCAGGAATGGGGGTCGAGAGCGTCAACGGCTGGGTGTTGGACCGTGCATGGTCCGGATCTTGGTGAGGAGTAGAGACGATGCAGCCGATGCCGAGCAGTTGGTGTAGGGGATCTTGGCTGCGTGTGCAGTGCCTGTTCGGACCGTAGGAGCCGATCGGAGCCAGTCCGGCAACGGGGGAGGCGGAGCACGCAGCTCCGCTCCTCGTGCGACGTTGTTGCCAGCCTGTCGGCGGTTGCAGTGTCCTCCATCAGGCCGCACGACTGCATGTGGATCTTGCTGGTCCGTTCGCGATCTCGACACGTACGTCATGAAGTTGCCTACCTGGTGGCTCTGACCTGCATCGATACAGCTGTCCCCACCCCTGACCTGCGCGGATAAGTCTTTCAGCATCTTTCGGGATCGTTCTGCGTTAGGCGGTCGGTTCTCCCCACGCGCTCCCCAGGGCCGTCGATACTCCCCAGATTCTCCCTAAGAGGTCCTAACAAAGGCGTTGGACGTGTCGGTGGGTGATCAGGCAGGTGGCGAGGCCGAGGAAGGCCTCGTGGATGTCGTCTCGTCGCTCC
>NZ_JBEXSZ010000131.1:0-23121 GCF_040613865.1 Streptomyces sp. NPDC006197
GGCGCGGGAGCCTCTGGCGCCGGCAGGGGCGCCGTCCGTTGTGCCCACCCGTTCCGCCCCAGCGGAACGATTGCCCACAACGGGGGGGCACCGCCCCAACGGAACGACCGCCCACAACGGGGCGCGAGGCGCGGCCCACCCCGCAGCCCCGCACTCACAACCAGGCCCGCCCAAGACACGCCCGCCCAGGACCGCCGCCCGCCCAAGGGCCCCGCACCCGGGCTTCCGGCACGGTTCACTTCCCGTTCACCCTCCCCCGCCGACCGCTTCACCTGTTCTGCCTAATTTCGGCCTTACACGGTGCTCGGAGCACGACGATGCACCCAAACCCGACACACGCCGCCACGGAACGTCACAGGACACCCGGTCCACGGCAACGGCGGCTTCTGGAAGGAACACCCGAAAGTGAAGCTTTCGCGCAACAACGGGCTTCGCGCCTCCGCGATCGGTGCCCTCGTCGTCTCCGGTGCGCTCGTCCTCTCGGCGTGTGGCTCGGACAACAACGCGGACGTCCCGACCAAGGACGGCAGCGGCAAGACCTCCGCCGCCGCGTCGAACATCGCGTGTGACGGTGCCAAGGGCCAGCTCCTCGCCGCCGGCTCCAGCGCGCAGAAGAACGCGATGGACCTGTGGGTCAAGAACTTCCAGGCCGCGTGCTCCGGCGTCGAGGTCAACTACCAGGCCATCGGCTCCGGCGGCGGCATCACCAAGTTCAACCAGGGCCAGGTCGCCTTCGCCGGCTCCGACTCCGCCCTCAAGGACGAAGAGGTCGCCGAGTCGCAGAAGATCTGCAAGGGCGGCAAGGGCGTGAACCTGCCGATGGTCGGCGGCCCGATCGCCATCGGCTACAAGCTGGACGGCGTGGACAACCTGGTCCTGGACGCCCCCACCCTGGCCAAGATCTTCGACACGAAGATCACCAAGTGGAACGACCCGGCGATCGCCAAGCTGAACCCGGGCGCGAAGCTCCCCGACACCACCATCCAGGCCTTCCACCGCTCGGACGAGTCGGGCACCACCCAGAACCTGGGCAAGTACCTCTCGGCCACCGCGAAGGCCGACTGGAAGTACGACCCGAAGACGAAGTCGTGGCCCGCCCCGGGCGGCCAGGCCGCCAACGGCTCCTCCGGTGTCGCCACCGCGGTCAAGGACGCCGAGGGCTCCATCGGCTACTTCGAGCTCTCCTACGCCACGGCCAACAAGATCTCCACGGTCAGCATCAACACCGGTGCCGCCGCCCCGGTCGCCGCCTCCACGGAGAACGCCTCGAAGGCCATCGCCGCCGCCAAGGTCAAGGGCACGGGCAGCGACCTGGCCCTCTCCCTCGACTACACGACCAAGGCCGAGGGCGCCTACCCGCTGACCCTCGTCACGTACGAGATCGCCTGCGACAAGGGCAACAAGGCGGAGACCCTGCCGACCCTGAAGGCGTTCCTCACCTACACCGCCAGCGAGGAGGGCCAGAAGGTCCTCTCCGACGCCGGCTACGCCCCGCTCCCGGCCGAGATCGCGGCCAAGGTCCGCGCGATCGTCCCGACCCTGTCCTGACCCCAGGCCGGGCCCGGCCCCTCGCCTCCCATGGAGGGGCCGCCCCGGCATCCGGTGCACCGCCGCCAGGGCCCCCGTACCCCCGCAAGGAACGTACGGGGCCCGCAGACCGGAGAAAACCGATGGCTACCACCACGCCCGACATACGCAGGAGCCGGCGCGCCAAGAGCGCGACCCGCCCCGGGGACCGCATCTTCAGCGGCCTGTCCCGAGGCTCCGGCATCACCCTCCTCGTGATCATGGCCGCGATCGCGGTCTTCCTCACCTACCGCGCCGTCCTCGCCGTCTCGGACGACAGCACCAACTTCTTCACCACCTTCGAGTGGAACCCGGCGGGCAGCCCGCCGGTCTTCGGCATCGCCGTCCTCGCCTTCGGCACGGTCGTCTCCTCGGTCATCGCGATGCTCGTCGCCGTGCCCGTCGCGATCGGGATCGCCCTCTTCATCTCGCACTACGCGCCGCGCAAGCTGGCCAAGCCGCTCGCGTACGTCGTCGACCTGCTCGCCGCCGTGCCCAGCATCATCTACGGCCTCTGGGGCGCGATCTTCCTCGTCCCGTACCTGGACGGCCTCAACAAGTGGCTCGACCAGTACCTGGGCTGGACGTACGTCTTCGACAAGTCCAGCGACGGCGTCGCCCGCAACCTCTTCACCGTGGGCATCCTGCTGGCGATCATGATCCTGCCGATCATCACCAACGTGACCCGCGAGGTCTTCCTCCAGGTCCCGAAGATGCACGAGGAAGCCGCCCTCGCCCTCGGCGCCACGCGCTGGGAGGTCATCCGCATGTCGGTGCTGCCCTTCGGCCGCTCCGGCATCATCTCCGCCTCCATGCTGGGCCTCGGCCGCGCACTCGGCGAGACCATGGCCGTCGCCGTGGTCCTCTCCCCCAGCTTCGTCCTCTCGGGCCACCTGCTCGACCCGGGCGGCGGCACCTTCGCGCAGAACATCGCCGCGAAGTTCAACGAGGCCAACGAGTACGGCCGGGACGCCCTGATCGCCTCCGGTCTCGTCCTCTTCGTCATCACCCTGCTGGTCAACGGCGCCGCCCGCTGGATCATCGGCCGGCGCAAGGAGTACTCGGGGGCCGCGGCATGAGCCACGCCATTCAGGAACGTCCGGTCTCGCTGGCCCCGCGCCGCGGGTCCCTCTCCCACGCCCGGCTCCCCCGCTGGACCCCGGCCGCCGTCGCCGTCGGCTCGATCGCCGGAGGCATCGGCATCGGCCTCGCCGCCGGCTGGCACAGCAAGGTCCAGTGGGGCCTGATCGCCGCGCTGCTCTTCGTCCTCGTCACCTTCGCCGTGACCACCAAGGTCGAGGGCAGCCGCCAGGCCAAGGACCGCGTCGCCACCAGCCTCGTCTGGGTCTGCTTCGTCCTCGCCGTCGTCCCGCTGCTCTCCCTCGCCTGGGTCACGGTCAGCAAGGGCCTCGACGTCCTCGACGGCTACTTCCTGACCCACTCGATGAACGGCGTCCTCGACGCCGAGGCCGGCGGCGGCGTCTACCACGCGCTGCTCGGCACCATCGAGCAGGTCGGCATCGCGACCCTGATCGCCGCGCCGATCGGCCTCCTCACCGCCGTCTACCTCGTCGAGTACGGCGGCGGAAAGCTGGCCCAGGCCGTCACCTTCTTCGTCGACGTCATGACGGGCATCCCGTCGATCGTCGCCGGCCTCTTCGTCCTCGCCACCTGGAACCTGATCCTGGGCTTCGGCCCCTCCGGTTTCGCCGGCGCGATGGCCCTCGCCATCCTGATGATGCCGGTCGTGGTCCGCTCCACCGAGGAGATGCTCAAGCTCGTCCCGAACGAGCTCCGCGAGGCCTCCCTCGCCCTCGGCATCCCCAAGTGGCGCACCATCCTGAAGGTGGTCCTCCCCACCGCGATCGGCGGCATCACCACGGGCGTCATGCTCGCGGTCGCCCGCATCACCGGTGAGACGGCCCCGGTCCTGCTCCTCGTGTTCGGTACGAAGCTCATCAACCCGAACCCCTTCGAAGGCGCCCAGTCCTCCCTGCCGCTCTACGTGTACGAGCAGTACGCGGTCGGCACCGACGCCGCCGTGGCCCGCGCCTGGGCCGCCGCGCTCGTCCTGATCGCCTTCGTCATGATCCTCAACCTGGTGGCCCGCGGCATCGCCCGCTGGAAGGCCCCGAAGACCGCCCGCTGACCAGCGGCAATTGGAAGTGATTCACATGGCCAAGCGCATCGACGTCAGCGGCCTCTCCGCCTACTACGGCGCCCACAAGGCGATCGACGACATCTCGATGACCGTCGAGCCCCGCTCCGTGACGGCCTTCATCGGCCCGTCCGGCTGCGGCAAGTCCACCTTCCTGCGCACCCTGAACCGCATGCACGAGGTCACCCCCGGTGGTCGCGTCGAGGGCAAGGTGATGCTGGACGACGAGAACCTGTACGGGACGAACGTCGACCCCGTCGCCGTGCGCCGCACGGTCGGCATGGTCTTCCAGCGCCCGAACCCCTTCCCCACCATGTCGATCTTCGACAACGTGGCGGCGGGCCTGCGCCTCAACGGCAACTACAAGAAGTCGCAGCTCAGCGACATCGTCGAGCGGTCCCTCAAGGGCGCCAACCTCTGGAACGAGGTCAAGGACCGCCTCAACAAGCCGGGCTCCGGCCTCTCCGGCGGCCAGCAGCAGCGTCTGTGCATCGCCCGCGCGATCGCGGTCGAGCCGGACGTCCTGCTGATGGACGAGCCCTGCTCGGCCCTCGACCCGATCTCCACCCTCGCCATCGAGGACCTGATCGGCGAGCTGAAGGAGCGCTTCACGATCGTCATCGTGACGCACAACATGCAGCAGGCCGCCCGCGTCTCGGACCGTACGGCCTTCTTCAACCTGGCGGCCGTCGGCCAGCCCGGCAAGCTGATCGAGCTGGACGACACCGAGCGCATCTTCTCCAACCCGAGCGTCCAGGCGACGGAGGACTACATCTCCGGCCGCTTCGGCTAGACCGCTCTCCCCAAGACCGTCTTACGGTGCTGCATGGCGGTGCCACCGTAACGACGAAGGGCCCGGCTCCCCCCACGAGGGGAGCCGGGCCCAACCACGTCCGGAAGGCGCTACCCGAAGATCAGCTGCACCACGCTGCAATCCCCCGGGTGGCGACCCCCGGACCCCCAGCAGAACCGGATGGCACCGCTCATCACCCGAAGATCAGCTGCACCACGTAATAGCTCGCGGCAGCGACCAGCGCCGCCGCCGGCATCGTGATGAACCAGCCCATGACGATGTTCTTGGCGACGCCCCAGCGGACCGCGTTGACCCGCTTGGTGGCGCCCACGCCCATGATCGCCGAGGTGATGACGTGGGTCGTGGAGATCGGCGCCTTGAAGAGGAAGGCGGTGACGAACATGATCGACGCGCCCGTCGTCTCCGCGGCGAACCCCTGCGGCGGGTCCAGCTCGATGATCTTGCGGCCGAGGGTCCGCATGATCCGCCAACCGCCCGCGTACGTACCGAGCGAGAGCATCACCGCGCAGGCGAACTTCACCCACACCGGGATCGGCGCGTCCGCGCTCTGCACGTCGCCGATGACCAGGGCCATCACCACGATGCCCATCGTCTTCTGCGCGTCCTGGAGACCGTGGCCCAGCGCCATGCCGGCCGCCGAGACGGTCTGCGCGATGCGGAATCCGCGCTTGGCCTTGTGCGGATTGGCCTTGCGGAACATCCACAGGATCGCCGTCATCACCAGGTAACCGGCGATCAGACCGACGACCGGCGAGAGGAACATCGGAATGACGACCTTCTCGAGGACGCCCGACCAGATGACCTCCGTGCCACCCGCGAGCGCCGCGCCCACCATGCCGCCGAACAGCGCGTGCGAGGAGGACGAGGGAAGACCGAAGTACCAGGTGACCAGGTTCCAGACGATCGCGCCGAGCAGCGCGGCGAAGAGGATGCCCATCCCCGAGTTGCCCGTCGGCGTCTCGATCAGACCCTTGCTGACGGTGTGCGCGACACCACTGCCGAGGAAGGCACCGGCGAGGTTCATGACCGCCGCCATCGCCAGCGCCGCCCGGGGGGTCAGCGCCCGGGTCGACACCGAGGTGGCGATGGCGTTGGCGGAATCGTGGAAGCCGTTCGTATAGGTGAAGCCGAGCGCGACACCGATGGTCACGATCAGAGCGAAGGTGTCCACGAAGCTCAGGACTCCTTGACCGCGATGGTCTCCACCGTGTTGGCCACGTGCTCGAAGGCGTCGGCCGCCTCCTCCAGCACATCCACGATCTGCTTGAGCTTCAGCACCTCGATGGCGTCGTACTTGCCGTTGAAGAGGTGGGCGAGCAGCTTGCGGTGGATCTGGTCCGCCTGGTTCTCGAGGCGGTTGACCTCGATCCAGTACTCGGTGAGGTTGGACATCGTCCGCAGGTTCGGCATGGCCTCGGCCGTCAGCTCCGCCGCCCGGGCCAGGACCTCGATCTGCTGCTCGACGCCCTTGGGGAGCTCTTCGACGTTGTAGAGGACGACCAGGTCGACGGCCTCTTCCATGAAGTCCATGATGTCGTCGAGGGACGACGCGAGGGAGTAGATGTCCTCGCGGTCGAACGGTGTGATGAAGGAGGAGTTCAGCTGGTGGAAGATCGCGTGGGTGGCGTCGTCACCGGCGTGCTCCGCTGCCCGCATCCGCTCCGCGATCTCGGCCCGGGCGGAAGGCTCCGCTCCGAGCAGTTCCATCAGGAGCTTGGAGCCCGTGACGATGTTGTCCGCGGACGCGGCGAACATGTCGTAGAAGCTCGTCTCCCTGGGGGTCAGACGAAATCGCACGTGAGGTCCTCGGGTGTGCTGGGTTTCGGTCAGGCTGATGCTAGGCGCATCATCCGGCCACGGCTAACCGGCGTCTCTCAGTGTCGCCCATCAGGCACAGTGAACTGCACGGGCCCCCGCCCGGATCGGCGGGGATCGGTACCATATACCCACGAGGGGTATACACCCCCTTTTCTGGACAACGGGAGGACGCGATGACGACCACCGAGACGGACCAGGTCACCCCCGAGGCCATCGGGGCCGTCGAGCCGGCCGACCCCACGCACGGGCACGACCACGGCGTGCACGGCTACCACAAGCAGAAGGACGAGCACCTCAAGCGGCTGCGCCGGATCGAGGGCCAGATCCGCGGTCTCCAGCGGATGGTCGACGAGGACGTCTACTGCATCGACATACTCACGCAGGTCTCGGCCTCGACGAAGGCCCTCCAGTCCTTCGCCCTCCAGCTCCTGGAGGAGCACCTGCGGCACTGCGTCGCGGACGCGGCGGCCACCGGCACGGGCATCGACGAGAAGGTCGAGGAGGCCACGAAGGCCATCGCCCGCATGATGCGCACCTGAGAAGGGGGTGGACCGGACCTCGCTCTCAGAGGTCCGCCGCCACCCGCAGCACCTCGTCGATCCGGTCGGCGCTGAGCCGCTCCCCGTCCGCGGCCGACGCCGCGATGATCAGCTCGCCGCAGAGCTCGATCTCCGCGAGGGCGACGCAGTCCGGGTCTGCGGGCACGGTTGCTGTACCGGGCGGGGCCACGCGCATCCACCTCTTCCTGCCGGCGTCGGTCTCCCAGCGGTCTCCCAGCGTAGGTACGGCGCCACGTACGGCGCATGACACGTCTGGACCATTTGCCGATGGTCCGTGCCGCCGGCCCGTGCCGACACCGGGCCGGGTCGGGCGCCGGGTCAGGCCTCGATCTTCCCGGCGTAGATGTCCCGGCGGTCCGGCAGCGTCACCTCGACGGGAACCCCGAAGCCGTACAGCAGGGTCGTCGAGGCGACCGCGACCGTCCGGCCCTGGTTGCTGAAGCTGAACTGGTGGCGCACCTTGCGCAGCCGCCCCTCCCCGTCGAGGTACGCGTCGAAGGGCACCGTGTCCTTGGCGAACCCTTTCGCCGCCGCGGCGAGCGGCCCGCGCAGCTGCGGCGAGGCGGCCCGGGCGGCGTGCGCGATGTCGGCGACGCCCCGGTAGTGGCCGACCTTCACCCCCGCCAGATCGACCTCGCCGAGGTACGTGACCTCACGGGCGCCCCGCAGCAGCTCCGCCGCGGCGGCCGGGTCGGTGGCGCCGTTGGTGACGAGGTTCCCGTCGTCGAGGGTGGTGGTGTCGACGCGGACCCACTTGTCGGCGGGCACTCCGGCGCCCCGGTTCTTCATGTAGAGCGCGCCGGGGGTGAGGAGCTCGGTGATCGGCCGGTGTTCGCTCGCCCCCGCCGGGTCCTTCGGCAGCAGGACCTGGAGCCGCCCGGTGCGGCGCCGGAAGTCGTAGCCGCCCTCGCCCCGGATGGTGACCCGGGTGCCGCCGGCGGCCATCTCCATGGAGGTGCTCGCCTTGGAGGTGCCGGCCCTCGCCAGGGCGTCGGCGGCGTTCCGTACGGCGAGTGCGGGGTCGGCGGCCGCCGCCGCCTTCGGGTCCTGGGGGGCGGCGCAGCCCGTGACCGCCGCGGTCCCGACGAGGGAGCCGACCAGGACGGCGGCGGCGAACGCCCCGCTCCCGAAGCCCTGCGGACGCCCGTACCGCTGCACCACCATCGCCGCCAACCCCCAACGCCTCACCGCTGTTCGCCCGGCACCGCCCTTCCCCGGGGCCCGCGGGCCCCGGGGACACCCGATCCGGATAACGACGGTCGGGGCGTGCCGTCACGCGCAGTACGGTGGTGGGGTGCACGCGCAGGCTTCCTCCCACACGACCACGACGACGGAGCGCGGATCGTTCGCGCTGGCACGGTGCAGTTGCGGCTGGACGGGCCCGGCCCGCAGATCCCGCGACAAGGCCCGTACGGACGCCGCGGAACACCTGCGTACGAGCAACCCCTAGGGCCTGTCCCCCGGATCCGCCCTACGCGGCGAGGTCGTTCTGGCCGGTGCCGGTGGCGGGGCCGCCGAGCCGGGGCTCGGGGATGCCGACGGTCTCGGGGCGGCGCGCCGCGTCGCCCCGGCGGGAGCGGACGAGCCGGGCGCCGCGGCCGGAGCGGGCGACGGCGGAGACGACGGGCGTCAGCAGGGCGAGCGCGACCGGGGCGAGGAGCAGCGCCACGGCCGTGCCGAGGGCGAAGCCGCCGATGACGTCGGTCGGGTAGTGGACGCCCATGTAGACCCGGACGAAGCCCTCGGCGAGGGCGAGGGCGAGGGCGGCGAGGCCGAACCGGCGGTGGGCGACGAAGAGGCCGACGCCGAGCGCCATCGTCAGCGTGGCGTGGTCGCTGACGAAGGAGAAGTCGGTCTTCCCGTCGACGAGGACTTCGAGCCCCTGGTGGTCCCTGAACGGTCTGGGGCGCTCGACGAAGCCGCGGATGGGAATGTTGACGAGAAGGGCGATGCCTGCCGCCAGCGGAGCCCACACGAGCCCGGCGACGGCCGAGACGGAGTCGGCGAGGGTGCCGCGCCTGCGGACGCTCCACCAGCACCAGAGCACGACGAGGACCATCGCGAGCACGATCCCGTACTCGCCGACGAACTCCATGACGCGGTCGAACCACGGCGGAGCGGCCTTGGCCAGTCCGTTGATGTCGTAGAGCAAGGTGACATCGGGGTTCGAGCCGTCCGATGCGAGTCCAGCCATCTGCTGCGGCCCCTTGCTCTCGTGTCTGGTTTCCAACCCCCGTGGTCAGAGCGGTCGGATCAGGGAACGAACCGCCTGAGGCGTACGTTCCGCTCTCTCCGGTGGATCATGCCGACGTTATCGAAGAGTGACGGCCCGCCGCAGCCCAGGGCCTGCGCATGACGGAGAGTTCCAGCCATGCCCGATACGCCCCGAAGGCCGCCCGACGGCCCGTCTGCTCCCCTCAGGCCTGCGGGAGATGGGTGGGCAGCGCCGACGCGCCCTCCTGGGTGACCCGGGTGGCACCGAAGTAGTCCGGGGTGTCGATCCGGTCGAAGCGGATCACGGCCCCGGTGCGCGGGGCGTCGATCATGTAGCCGCCGCCGACGTAGATGCCGACGTGCCGGATGGCCCGGGAATTGGTCAGGTCGTCCGAGAAGAACACGAGGTCGCCCGGGAGCAGCTCGTCCCGGCTCGGGTGCGGCCCGGCGTTGTACTGGTCGTTGGCGACGCGCGGCAGCTGCACGCCGACGCTGCCGTACGCGGCCTGGGTGAGCCCGGAGCAGTCGAAGCGCCCGTTCTCCGCGGCCGTGCCCGTACCGCCCCAGAGGTAGGGCGTGCCCAGCTTCTCCTGCGCGTACGTGATGGCGGCCGCGGCCTGCTGCGAGGGCGCGACGCGGCCCACCGGCCGGGCGAAGCTCTTCTCCAGGGACCGGATGATGCGGACGTAGTTCTGCGTCTCGCTGATGGGCGGCACCCCGCCGTGCCGGATGACCCGGTACGCGCCCGCGTTGTACGCGGCCAGCATGTTGTTCGCCCGATCCCCGGGGACGTCCTTCACATAGCCGGCGAGTTCGCAGTCGTACGAGGCGGCGGACGGAATCGCGTCCTGCGGGTCCCAGATGTCCCGGTCCCCGTCCCCGTCCCCGTCGATGCCGTGCCCGGCCCAGGTGCCGGGGATGAACTGGGCGATGCCCCGGGCGTCGGCCGGGGAGACGGCCCGCGGGTTCCAGCCGCTCTCCTGGTAGAGCTGGGCGGCGAGCAGCGCCGGGTTGATGGCGGGGCACAGGTTGCCCCACCGCTGCACGAGCCCCTGGTAGAGGGCGGGAACGGACCCCTTGGCGAGAGCGACGGCCCCGCCCTTGACGCCGGCGATGCCGGCCGCCGCGGAGTACGTGCCGACGACGAGCAGGGCGACGAGACCGAGACAGGCCCCCAGCCCCCCGCCGACCCACCACCAGGCCTTGCCAGCCCTACGCACCGTCAACCACCCCTCGGCTCATGGCAGTACGCCCGGAAGCCAGTCTAGGCGGCAGGCCCCCGCCTCAGGGGGTGGACGAACCGGACGACACGGGAGCGTCCAGGGACCAGAAAGCCGGAACGGACGGACGAGCCGGGCGAACGCGTCCGGCCGGCCCCGTCACGACCACCGAGCGGACGTGGCCCGCGTTCGTGCGCGGCGTGCGGGACAAGGAGCTCGACCACTTCACGCAGGCGGATTGAGTACCCGCACTCAGGCGGGCCGCGCCACCTCCTTCGTACGGTCGTGGCGTGAAAAGGACAACCGCCTTCCTCCTGGCCGCCCTGTCCGCCTCCCTGACGACAACGGGCTGCTCCGTACTGGAGCACCGCTACCCGTCCGGGGACCCGACGGTCCTCTCTCAGCGCCTCAAGGCGCGGGCGCAGTGGGCGTACGAGGCGATGGCGCTGCCCCGCCACGAGCCGGTGGAGCCCGTACGGGTCAACACCGGCTACAGCTGCCACACCGGCATCGACAGGGTCGCCGAGGACGTACGGACCTACGAGCTCCGCTGGTCGGTTCCGGACATCCCGATCGGCACCGCCCGCCCCACCGAACAGCGGCTGCGTAACGCCTACGTCGCGGCCGGCTGGAAGATCACCCACGACCGCGACCGCCGGCACTCGGACTGGGTCGAACTCGGCTTCCGCGCGGAGGACCCGGCGACGGGCGACAAGTTCGACCTCGCGTGGAACACCTCCACGACGTCCCTGTTCCTGGACGGGTACACCCCCTGCGCCAAGGTCCCGCACTCCCTCGCCGAGGAGTCCTCGATCGGCGAGGACTGGGCTCCGCACCGCCCCTGACGCCACCCCGGACAAAGACGTCGACACCACCCCAAGAGTGCAACAACGACAATCATTGCCCGGAGTCACTCTCCGTGATACACAGAGTGACCATACGCTTCTTCGCATGGAAATCGGCCACACCACCGCAGGTCAAGACGGTCAGACCGGTCAAGTGTGCGGGGATCGGGTAAAGAGAGCCGCCAAGCCGTCACACGTGGGCGGTTTCATCAGCGAAGATAGGGCGATGACCCATGCCGTTCGGCAGGGGCGCACAAGTACCCAACAGGGGCGGTGAGTTATATGTACCTGGCGGCCGAAAAGGGCGACATCAACACCATCATCGGTGGAATCGCCCCCAACTGGGGACCTTTCGGGAGCCTGGGCGCCGAAGCCAAGGTGATGATCGAGGTCGTGATGGCCGTGGCCATCCTGCTCTGCCTCGGCATCGCCATCTGGGGAGCGGCCAAGCAGCGCATCGGCGCGACCGCCCTCCGGGACACGTTCAGCGCGGAACAGGGCAAGGGCCTGATCGTCGCCGGTCTGACCGGCGTCTTCATCATCGGATCGCTGGGCACGCTGTTCACCATCGTGTACGGGATGGCCGTCTGATCTCCCGTCGGACCGACCTTCCTGAGAATGCGTTCCCTGATGCCCAGTCATGTTGAAGCACGGCCGTACCCGCGAACGAGTGAGGGGGCGTACCCGGCATGAGTCCCGGCGACGAGCACGACAGCTTCGGCGGCGTGGGCGGCTCGGGCCAGACCCGGACCCGCCTGCCCGAGGGCAACAGCGGCGACGTCTACGGCGGCGCCCGCCGCCCCGTCCGCAGCTCCCGATCCCTCATCACGGTCGTGGGCGTGGTGGTCCTCCTCCTCGCCGCCATCGCCTTCGCCAACCGCGGCGGCGGCGAACCGGCGGACGCGGCCGGCACCCGCTCCGACACCCCGGGCAAGACCGCCCCCACCGCCGCGACGGGCGTCCGCCCGGTCACCGGCAAGAACGGCGCGATCCCCACGGGCTACAGCCACGACGACCAGGGCGCCCAGAGCGCGGCGACGAACTACGCGGTGGCGCTGGGGTCGGCGGAGATGTTCAACGCTGCCCGACGCCGGGAGATCGTCGACGCCGTGACGGACGTCAGCACCCTGGACGAGCTCCAGGCCGGCTTCGACAAGGACTACTCACAGGACTTTCTGAAGCAGATCGGTCTCAACGACGACGGTAGCGCACCCAGTGGAGCGACATTCGTCAGTCGGACGATTCCGATCGGCGCGAAGGTCAAGAGCTACTCCGACGAAACGGCCGAAGTCGATGTCTGGGCCGTCGGCATGTTCGGCCTCACGGGCGCTTCGTCGACCAAGCCGGTCACCCACGGATGGTTCACCGTCAGTTTCAAGCTCAAGTGGAGCGGAACCGACTGGAAGATCCTGTCGACCGCACAGCGTACGGGGCCCACCCCCGTCAACGGAGACACCCCTGTCTCCGGTTCCGAGGAGATCGCGGACGCGGTCAAGGAATTCGGGGGGTTCACTTATGCACGCTAGAGCACGTACCCACGGTCGTACCGTCCTGTCCACGCTGGTGGCAGCACAGGTCGCAGCGGTCTCTCTGGCATCCCGCGCGACAGCAGCCCCGACACCCCCCGCCACGCCGTCGCCCAACCCGAGCGACGATCGTTGTGCGCTGATCTCCGGCCCCTCACGGAAGTACTGCGTGGACGGGTCCGAAGGTGCCAGCGGAGGCGACAAGGACCCTCTTACCGATCCCAGCACCGCCGTGGATCCCCTGAAGTCCCTCTCCCACGGCTTCGCCGACGCCGCCGTCAAGGTCATCGACGAGCTCTCCAAGGCCGTCAAGACGACCGCCGACGTCGACTTCACCAACATGCAGTTCCTCGGCCGCTACGCGATCGTCTTCGCCGCCGCCACCTTCCTCACCCTCCTCATCTGGCTCCTCGCCGTCGCCAAGCGGGCCATCCGAGGCGTCCCCCTCACCACGGCCCTCTCCGAGGCCATCGGCTTCCTCTGGCTGACGGTCCTCGCCTCCGCGTTCACGCCCCTGATCCTCTACACCGTCGTCAACGCCACCGACGCCATCACCGAGGTCATCGCCTCCGGCACCGGCCAGCAGACCGACATCTTCTTCGGCAGCTTCAAGGAGGCCCTCCAGAAGGGCGACAGCATCGGTGGCGGCCCCATCATGCTGATCATCGTGTCCCTGGTGACCGTCCTCGCCGCCGGCGTGCTCTACCTGGAGCTGTTCCTCCGCGCCGTCCTGCTGTACGTCGGCGCGCTCCTCGGCGTCGTCGTCTACTCCGGCCTCGTCGACAAGAACATGTGGGGCCACGTCCGCCGCTGGGCCGGCATCATGATCGCGATCATCCTGGTCAAGCCGGTCATCGTGATCGTCCTCGGCCTCGCCGGCGCACTCTCCTCCGGCACCGGCCCCGACTCGTTCTCCGCCGTCGTCTCCGGCCTCTCGATCATCCTGCTGGCCATCTTCGCCTCCGCGATGATCTACCGCTTCGTCCCCGGCTTCGGCGACGAGATCGCCGCCTCCCGCGACAACCGCCTCCACCGCGCCGGCGAGAACGCGGCCGCGGCCGTCATCTCCTCCCCCGCGTCCCTCGTCTCCCAGGGCATCAAGACCCACAGCACCCGCGACAGCGGCGGCGGCCAGTCCCAGGGCTCCGCCCCCCGCCCCGCCAACCCCGTCTCCGGCGGCATGGCCGCGCACAGCAGCCGCGGCGCAGGCGGAGCGGGCGGCGGCACCGGCGGCGCGACGCCCCCGCCCCGTAGCAGCAGTCCCACCGCGGGTACCCCGCACAGCAACCGCAAGAACTCTGGAGGTGCAGGGCGTTGACGACCCAGTCCCAGCCGGTCGCGCCCCGCCGCACGTATCTCATCGGCCGTGCCCGGCCGAACGCGATCGTCGGCAAGAACCGCGAGACCGGCGAGATCGCCCTGATCATCGTCGGCGCCTTCCTCGGCATGATGAGCGGACTCCTCGTCCCCGCCCTCCCCCTGCGGATCGCGCTCCTCGCGGGCCTGCCCATGCTCGCGATCGCCGCCGTGTACCTCCCGTACAAGCACCGCACGTTCTACAAGTGGTTCGAGATCAACCGCAGCTACAAGCGGATGCTCAAGCGCGGCACGACCTACCGTTCCGTCGCCCACGAGGCCGGCACCCGCCTCGACGGCCGCGAGGTCGAGGTCGGCCCGCCCCCCGGCATCGGCAACGTCGGCTGGCTCGCCGCCCCCTTCGGCCCGGACGAGATCGCCGTCCTCCTGCACGCCGACCGCCGCACCGTCACCGCCGCCATCGAGATCGAGGGCCCCGGCGTCGGCCTGCGCGACAGCGAGGACCAGGAGGCCCTGGTCGACCGCTTCGGCACCCTCCTCAAGCACGTGGCCAACGGCGACGGCTTCGTGACCCGCCTCCAGATGCTGGCCCGCACCCTCCCCGCCGACCCCGACGCGCACGCCAAGGACGTCGGCCAGCGCGGCGACCCGCACGCGCCCGCGTGGCTCCAGGAGTCGTACGACCAGCTCCAGTCGATGGTCTCCACCTCCAGCGAGCAGCACCGCGCCTACCTCGTCGCCTGCATGCACTACACCCGCGAGCTCGCCGCCGAGGCCAACGCGATGGCCCGCGCCGCCCGCCACGCCTCCGGCGCCCGCAAGCTCGACCGCGACGCCGGCCTCGCCGTCGTCATGGCCCGCGAGCTCACCGACATCTGCGCCCGCCTCGCCGAGGCCGACATCCGCGTCCGCCAGCCCCTCGGCCAGTCCCGGCTCGCGTCCCTCGTGCACTCCATGTACGACCCGGACCACCCCATCGACCACATCCAGGCCATGACGAAGCGAAACGCCTGGCCCGCCGAACTGGACGCGATGGAACCGACGTACCTCCAGGCCAAGACCCGCGAGTCCTCCACCCGCGCCCCCTGGTGCCACGCCACGGCCTGGGTGAAGGAGTGGCCGATGACCCCGGTCGGCGTCAACTTCCTCGCCCCGCTCCTCGTCCACACCCCGGACGTCATCCGCACGGTCGCCGTGACCATGGACCTGGAGCCCACCGAGGTCGCCATCGAGCGCATGCTCACCGAGAAGACCAACGACGAGGCCGACGCCAGCCGCGCCGCCAAGATGAACCGCACGGTCGACCCGCGCGACATCGCCGCCCACGGCCGGCTCGACCAGCGGGGTGAAGATCTCGCCAGCGGCGCGGCAGGAGTGAACCTCGTCGGGTACATCACGGTGTCGTCGCGTTCGCCCGAGGCTCTCGCCCGGGACAAGCGCACGATCAGGGCCTCCGCCGGCAAGTCGTATCTGAAGCTGGAGTGGTGCGACCGCGAGCACCACCGGGCCTTTGTGAACACCTTGCCGTTCGCGACCGGCATCCGCCGCTAGGGCCGAAGGGGCACAGACCCATGCGAGATCCGCTGTCCGTCCTCACCGAAGCCTTCACCTCCTTCCTCTTCGGGAAGGTGGAGACGACCCGCCTGCCCGTCCGCACCTCCACCGGACAGGCCCAGGCCGTCTACCTGCCGACCGCCGCGCCGGGCCTCGGCGACTCCGGCGTCATCATCGGCCGCGAGGTCTACAGCGGCAAGGGCTACATCTACGACCCCTTCCAGCTGTACGGGCAGCAGCTCCCCGCCCCGCACTGGCTGGTCCTGGGTGAATCCGGAAACGGAAAATCCGCCCTCGAGAAGACGTACGTGCTCCGCCAGCTCCGCTTCCGCGACCGGCAGGTCGTCGTCCTCGACGCCCAGGGCGAGGACGGCGTCGGCGAATGGAACCTCATCGCCCAGGAGCTGGGGATAACCCCCATCCGCCTGGACCCGATGGTCGCCAACGACTCCGGGATCCGCCTCAACCCCCTCGACCCCTCGATCACCACCACGGGCCAGCTCGCGCTCCTCCGCACCATCATCGAGGTGGCGATGGGCCACGGCCTCGACGAGCGCTCCGGCTTCGCGCTCAAGGTCGCCCACGCGTACGTCACCGAGCACACCACCGACCGCCAGCCGATCCTCACCGACATCGTCGAGCGCCTGCGCCACCCGGAGGCCGAATCGGCCGAGGCGATGAACGTCGACATAGACGACGTACGGGCCTGGGGCCTGGACGTCGCCCTCGTCCTGGACCGCCTCGTCGACGGCGACCTGCGCGGCATGTTCGACGGCCCGACCACGGTCGGCATCGACCTGGACGCCCCGCTCATCGTCTTCGACCTCTCCCACATCGACCGCAACTCCATCGCCATGCCGATCCTCATGGCGATCGTCGGCGTCTGGCTGGAGCACACCTGGATCCGCCCCGACCGGAAGAAGCGCATCTTCCTGGTCGAGGAGGCCTGGCACATCATCAACAGCCCCTTCGTGGCCCAGCTGTTCCAGCGCCTGCTGAAGTTCGGCCGCCGCCTGGGCCTGTCCTTCGTCGCGGTGGTCCATCACCTCTCGGACGTCGTGGACGGAGCGGCGGCCAAGGAAGCGGCGGCGATCCTCAAGATGGCCTCCACCCGGACCATCTACGCCCAGAAGGCCGACGAGGCACGCAACACGGGCCGCGTCCTGGGCCTGCCACGCTGGGCGGTCGAGATCATCCCGACCCTGACCCCCGGCATCGCGGTCTGGGACGTCAACGGCAACGTACAGGTGGTCAAACACCTCATCACCGAGAAGGAACGCCCGCTCGTCTACACCGACCGCGCCATGACCGAGTCCTCCGTCACGGACCCGGAGCTGGAATGGGAGACGGAGCAGCGGGCGATCCTCATCGAGCAGCAGATGAACGGCACTTCGCAGTCGACGGTGGCGTAGATGGAACAGGCACGGAAAGGAGGCGGAGGGATCTCCGACGGGCTGCTCCTCAGCCTGATCGCCCTCCTCCTCGGCCTCACGGTCCTGGTGTGGACGGCCACCGGCCTCGCCGGCCTCTTCACCCACGGCGCCTGGCCGCGGGGGGTCGCCTTCACGGGCACCCCGTCGGCCCTGCGCGCCCTGGCGACGGCCCCCACGGACCTCCCGGCGGCCTGGCCGGCGACCCCGCCGGAGCAGCTGTCGGGGTACGGCCTCTTCTGGGGCCTGGTGATCGGCGAGGCGATGATCCTGATGGTCCTCGCCGTCTTCGTCCTCGGCACCCTGGCCCGCTGGCGCGCGGTCCGCGCGAACCGAAAGGCGGGAGCGTACGAGACAACTCCCGTACGGACGGAGCCGGAGGTACGCAGGGAACCCACCGCTCCCCCGGCCCCGCGCCACCCGACGGAAGAACACCCACCGGAGCGAGCCCCGACACCGGCACCGGCACCGGCCTCGACCGTCACCCCGACACCGGCCCCGACGGCGACCGCCACCCCGACATCGGTACCGTCCCCGACACCGGCCCCGGCAATCCCACCGCCGACCCCGACCCCGGCCCCGGCAACCACCCCCGCCCCCATAGCCACCCCCCGCACCGTCTACGGCCCCCCGGAGACCCGCCGCCCGGCCGCCGTACAGGCGATCCTGGACGCCGAGGGCCCGGTCCTGGCCGTCACCTCCGACCCCGCCGTCTGGTCCTCCACCAAGGACGCCCGCGGCAAACTCGGCCCGGTCCTGGTGCACGACCCCGGCCACCTCTGCGACACCCCCGCCCGGCTCCACTGGTCACCGTCCGAGCACTGCGAGGACCCGGCGGTGGCGCAGGAACGGGCGATCGCCCTGCTCGCCCCCGTACGCCCGCACTCCCGCCTCGACGCGGCCACCGCCGACACCGCGGAGACGCTCCTGCGCTGCTGGCTGCACGCCGCCGCCGTCGACGGCCGCCCCTTCCGACAGGTCCACCGCTGGGCGCAGGGCGCGGGCGCCCACGAACCCGTACGCATCCTCCGCAGCCACCCGAAGGCCGCCTCGGGCCTGGCGGGCCTCCTGGAGTCGGCACTCACCGCGCACCCCGAAAGCCGCAGGCTGGCACAGGAACTGACGGCACGTGCGCTCGCGGCCCTCTCCTCGATCCACATCAGGGAGGCATGCGTACCGAATCGAACTGATTCGCTGGCCCTCGCATCTTTCCTCGCCGAAGGGGGCACGCTCTACGTGGTGGGCGAGGCGATCGAGGATCCCCGCACCCACCCCGGCGCGATGCCGCTCCTCACGGCCCTCGCCGCAAGCGTGGTCGAGCACGGCCGCCGCATGGCCGCACGGTCATCCGACGGTCGGCTCGACCCACCACTGACCCTCGTCCTCGAAGACGTGGCCGCGGTGGCCCCCCTCCCCCAACTCCCGGACCTCCTGGCAACGGGCCACGCCCAGGGCCTCCCGACCCTGGCCCTGATGCGCTCCGAGGAACAGGCCAAGAGCCGTTGGCCCAGCGCCGTGTGGGCAGGCGTCCCGCAGGGCGGGACGGGTGGGCACACGGGACGGCGCCCGATGCCGGGCCTAGGCTCCCGCGCCTGAACGGCACCCTGCCGATACGGCGCCGACAGCCCGACCACCCCCTAGCGGGAGCGCGGCCGCACCAACTCGTACTCCAACTCCCGCGCCACGTCATCCCCCGGCACCGCCACCGCGTCCCCGGTGGCAACGAACCCGAACCGCCGATAAAACGCGGCGGCCCGCCCGTTCTCCTCGTGCACATACAGCCGAACCCGCTCGATCACCGGCTCCGGCAGCGCCCAGGACCACTCCACCCCCGCCTGGAACAGCGCGTCGATCACACCGGTCCCACGCGCCTCGGGCCGCACGTACACCCCGACGATGTGCGTCTGGTCGACCTTCGCCGCCTCACCGAACCGCACCTCGTCCGACGGCCGCTCCACGAGCAGCGAGATCGTGCCCGCCCAGCTGCCGTCCGGGGCCTCGGCCACGAACTGCCGCACCTTCCCGTCACCGCTCTCGGACGCGCCCTCCGCCCGCTCCTTCCAGAAGTCGTCGGACCGCTCGACGGCCGCCTCGTACGTGTCGAGGAACGCCAGGTGGGCGATCGGGTCCTGAAGGGCCGCCAGCCGGATCTCGCGGGTCTTCTCCCACTCGTCGGCGCGGATGGTGCGTATCGAAAGGTCCATGCCGCCGATCTTGTCGAGGCCCGCACCCCCTGACAAGGCCATTTCCCCCGTAGTACCCGGGTACTACGCCCTCCCCGGCACACCCGCCCCGGGTCCGACGTCCCGCCGCCGCCCGCTCCCTAACGTCGAAGGCATGATCCGAGCAGAGAACCTCACCAAGCGGTACGGGGACACCACCGTCGTCCAGGACCTCAGTTTCACCGTCCACCCCGGCTCCGTCACCGGCTTCCTCGGCCCCAACGGCGCCGGCAAGTCCACCACCCTCCGCATGATCCTCGGCCTCGACGCCCCCACCCGCGGCCGCGCCACCGTCGACGGCCGCCCCTACGCCGCCCACAGCGCCCCGCTCACCCACGTCGGCGCCCTCCTGGAAGCCCGCTCCGTGCACCCCGGCCGCTCCGCCCACCACCACCTCATGGCGCTCGCCCACACGCACGGCATCCCACGCGCCCGCGTGGAGCGGGTCCTCGCCCTCGCCGGCCTCACCCACGTCGCCCACAAGCGCGTCAAGGGCTTCTCGCTCGGCATGGGCCAGCGCCTCGGGATCGCCGCCGCGCTCCTCGGCGACCCGGCCACCGTCGTCCTCGACGAACCGGTCAACGGCCTCGACCCGGAGGGCGTCCTCTGGATCCGCACGCTCCTGAAGAACCTGGCGGCCGAAGGCCGTACCGTCCTCGTCTCCTCCCACCTCATGAGCGAGATGGCGCTCACCGCCGACCACCTGATCGTCATCGGCAAGGGCCGCCTCCTCGCCGACACCACCGTCGACGAGCTCGTCCGCGCCTCGGGCGGCACGAGCGTCAGGGTCGTCACCCCGGAGGCGGACCGCCTGCGCACGCTCCTCCCCGGCGCCCGGATCACCACGGAGGGATCGGACACCCTTCTCGTCACCGGCCTGGAGGCGCCGGAGATCGGCCGCGCGGCCGCCGCCCACGCCGTCCCCCTCCATGAACTCACCCCGCAGGCCCCCTCGCTGGAGCAGGCGTTCATGGACCTCACCCGCGATTCCGTCGAGTACCAGGGAGCCTCCGCATGACCACCCCCGCGATCACCCCGTCCCGAGTCCTCCGCTCCGAGTGGCACAAGCTCCGGACCGTCCGCTCCACCTGGATCACCGTCCTCACCTCCGTCGCGCTCCTCCTCGGCGTCGGCATCCTCATGGGCACCACCTACACCTCCGGCGGCGGCGACTCCGACGTCGACACCGTCGTCCTCACCCTGTACGGCTCCCAGCTCGGCGGCATCGCCCTCGCCGTCCTCGGCATCCTCGTCACCGCCGGCGAGTACGCGACGGGCATGATCCGCGCGACCCTCACCGCCGTCCCGAGCCGACTCCCGGTCCTGTGGGCGAAGGCGACGGTCTACACGGCCACGGTCTTCACCCTCTCCTTCCTCGCCGCCCTCCTGACCTTCCTCACCGCCCAGGTCTTCCTCTCCGACACCGACCAGGCCGCCTCCCTCACCGACGACGGCGTCCTCGCCGCCGTCGCGGGCAACGCCGCAGGCGTCACCCTCCTGGGCCTGATCGCCCTCGGCCTCGGCGCGGCCCTCCGCTCGGTGCCGGGCGCGATCGGCGCCTTCGTCGGCGGGGTCCTGATCGTCCCGGAGATCCTCGGGATGCTCCCGTACGACGTGATGGACACCGTCGTCCGGTACTTCCCCACGCAGGCGGCCGGCGTCCTCGGCTCCGCGACCCCGCTCCCGGACGCGCCCTCGCCCGGCGCGGCCTTCCTGGCCCTGCTCCTGTGGGCGGCCGCGGCACTCGCCGTCCCCGCCCTGTTGCTGGGACGCCGGGACGTATGAGGAAGATGACGGGGTGACCACGGACATGGAGGAGACACCGCAGCCGCCCGCGACCACGGGCCCGAGCAGACACGCCCAGCGTCTCCTCGCCCGAGTACGGGCCTTCGACAAGAACCGCCCCTGGGTGTGGGACGCCGCGGTGACCCTCCTGTGGACGACCGCGGCCCTCGTGGACGCGACCGGCGGCTGGCGGAACACCGCCCGCGACCCGTCCGTCCCGGCCTGGCTCGTGGTCACCCTGTCCCTGGCCCTCGCCGTACCGCTGTACTGGCGCCGGCGTCATCCCACGGCCGTCCTGGCGATGATGGCCGGCGCGGCCCTGGTCAGCGACGGCTCGGGGGCCTTCCTCCAGGCCGCGTACCTCCAGATGCTCCCGCTCTTCCACATCGCGCTCAGCCGCCCGCCCCGCGCGCTCCTGTGGTCCCTGGCCCTGATCCTGCCGCCGCTCGTGACGGGTGCGGTCCGCTATCCCCTGGAGTCCTGGGACCAGCGCGTCGTCCCCACCCTGTGGGCGTACGCGCTCGTCGCCCTCCTCGGCATCGCGGTCCGCTCCCGCAAGGACTACACCGCCGGCCTCGTCGACCGGGCCCGCCGCCTGGAGATCGAACGCGACCAGGAGGTCCGGCTCGCGGCGGCCGCCGAACGCACCCGCATCGCCCGCGAGATGCACGACATCATCGGCCACAACCTGTCCGTCATCACCGGCCTGGCGGACGGCGGCCGTTACGCGGCGGCCAGGAACCCGGAGCGCGCCGCCCAGGCCCTCGAAGCCATCGGCACGACGAGCCGCCAGGCCCTCGCCGAACTCCGCCGCCTCCTCGGCGTCCTGCGCGACGACGAGGAGGCGGCGGCCCGCGACCCCCAGCCCACCCTGGCCGACCTCGACACCCTGATCACCGGCGTACGGAAGGCAGGCCTGCCGGTACGGTTCCACACCCACGACGCACCGCCCGCCCAACCCCTCCCCCCGGGCGCCCAACTGACGGTCTACCGAGTGATCCAGGAAGCCCTGACGAACACCCTGAAGCACGCGGGCGCGGGAGCGAAGGCGCAGGTGACCCTCACGTACACACCGGACGACGTACGGGCGGACATCACGAACACCGGCGAGACGGCCCCGGCCCCCACCCCGGGTCAGGGCCAGGGACTCACCGGAATGCGCGAGCGCGCGGCCCTCTATGACGGCACACTCGAATGCGGCCCGCTGCCGACCGGCGGCTGGGCCGTCCGGCTCCGACTCCCCCGGGAGGACACCCCCTCGTGACGACCGTTCTCATCGCGGACGACCAGCCGATGCAGCGCTTCGGCTTCCGCATGCTGCTCGAGAGCCAGGACGACATGACGGTCGTCGGCGAGGCCTCGAACGGCACCGAGGCGATCCGCCTGGTCGACCGGCACCACCCCGACGTCGTCCTGATGGACATCCGGATGCCCGGCCTGGACGGCATCGAGGCCACGCGCCGCGTCATCGCCACGGGCGCCCGGTCCCGGATCCTGATCGTCACGACCTTCGACCTCGACGAGTACGCGTACGACGGCCTCCGCGCCGGCGCGAGCGGCTTCCTGGTGAAGGACGCCCAGCCGGAGGAGCTCCTCGCGGGCATCCGCGCGGTGGCCGCCGGCGACGCGGTCGTCGCCCCGAGCCTCACCCGCCGCCTCCTGGACGCCTACATCCACCACCTGCCGGCGTCCCCCACGGCGACCCCCCAGCCCGAGGACCCCCGCCTCGCCTCCCTCACCGACCGGGAACGCGAGATCCTCACGGTCATCGGAAAGGGCTGGAGCAACACGGAGATCGCGGAACGCCTCCACCTGGCCGAGTCCACGGTGAAAACCCACGTGGGCCGCATCCTCGCCAAGACCGGCGCCCGAGACCGCGTCCAGGCGGTCATCCTGGCCTACGACACCCACCTCGTCACGCCGGCCTGAACAGGTCGGAAACGGGTCCGGAACGCAGAAAAGCCCCGCACCATGAGGTGCGGGGCTTTCCCACAATGATTGTTCGGCGGTGTCCTACTCTCCCACAGGGTCCCCCCTGCAGTACCATCGGCGCTGAAAGGCTTAGCTTCCGGGTTCGGAATGTAACCGGGCG
>NZ_JBEXSZ010000132.1:0-22994 GCF_040613865.1 Streptomyces sp. NPDC006197
GGTTCCGCCGGTGACGGTGGTCGGGTCGTTGTCGGAGGCCGACGGGCTGCCGCCGCCGGAGACGGTGGCCGTGTTGCTGAAGGTGCAGGGCGCGCTGGTGGTGACGTTGGTGGTGATGTTGATCGTGGGGTAGCCGGCGCCTGCCGCCAGCGCGTCGCTGCGTGTGCAGGTGACCGTCTGCCCGGAGATGGAGCAGTTCCAGCCGGTTCCGGACGCGGCGGTGGGGGTGACGCCGGTGGGCAGGGTGTCCGTGACCGTGACGGTGCCGGTGGTCGGGCCGGCGTTGGCGGCGTTGGACACGTCGATCGTGTAGGTGCCGATCCCGCCCTGGGTGAAGTTGCCCGTGTGGGACTTGTTGACGGAGAGGGCGGGGCTCTGGGCGGGCGTGCAGGTTCCGCCGGTGACGGTGGTCGGGTCGCTGTCGGAGGCCGCCGCGCTGCCGCCGCCGGAGACGCCGGCCGTGTTGGTGAAGGTGCAGGGCGCGCCGGTGGTGACGTTGACGGTGAGGGTGATGGGCGGGTAGCTGGCCCCCGGGGCGAGCGGGTCGCTCCGGGTGCAGGTGACGGTTCCCGAGTTCTGGCTGCAGATCCAGCCCGGGCCGCCGGAGGAGGAGACGTCCGGGGTGACGCCCGCCGGCGGGGTGTCCGTCACGGTCACGGTGCCGCTGGTCGTCCCGGCGCCGGAGGCGTTGGAGACCGTGAGGGTGTAGGTGCCGGTGCCACCCTGGGTGAAGTTGCCGGAGTGGGTCTTGTTGATGGACAGCTGGGCCGGGGCGGGCGGGGCCTGCGTGACCGGGGCACAGACGGTGTCCGAGGCTTCGCCGGACCCGCCTCCGACGGTGGTGGTGGTTGCGGTGTTGCAGACCTCGGTCGGCGCGTTCGAGGCCACGGTGGCGGTGACGGAGACCAGCGGATAGCTGCCCCCCGCACCGGGGTCGGCACCGAAGTAGGTGCAGTTGGTTCCCGAGCAGTTCCAGTCGGTGCCGGACATGCTGGTGACGGTCAGACCGGTGCCCGGTGAGTCGCCGAGGATCACGGACGAATCGACGGGCATGTCACCGCTGTTCGTGACGGCGATGGTGAAGGAGACGGTCTGGCCCTGTTGGAACGGGACCGGTGAGGCGACGGACTTGTCGATCGTCAGTAGCGGTTGGCGGGCGGCGGACGCTGCGTCAGCGGTCGCGGGGAGAGCGGCGGCGACTCCTAGCACCATGGCCAGGATGCTCAGGACACGCGCCATTCTTTGGATAAGCATGTTTTCTTTCTCGTCCGGCGAGTTGGCGCGCCGAGTCGCGACAGCGAGCGGGCGCGGGAGGCGGGTTGCGTCGCGCCGATGCCATCACAGTGATCAAGAAAGGGGTCGGGCGACAGCACAGCGCCCGGCCAACTTCATCCATTGGTACCAAGTAGTGGTGCCTCACCGTTGTGCCGGTGCGCAGCCTTCCTCCTGCGGAGAGGCTGCGGCTGGGAGAGGCCGCGGTGAACCTCGCTGCCGGGCCCTCACGCGACCGCGTCCGCCCCCTCCTCGTAGGGGAACAAGGCGAGCGGGGTCTCGCCCTGGAAGAAGGTCTTGGCGCGGATCATCGCCTGCTCGTCGGCTCGGATCCGGCCCGGGCGGGAGGCCGTGCCGGTCAGGACTCCGCCGAACCGCATCCGCAGGTAGGCCGCCGAGTGGTGCAGGGCGGTCACCAGGCCGTCCGCGACCTCGTGTTCCTCGTGCGCCAGGGCCGTCACTCCCCACAGTGTCCCGCCCGCCATGCGCTCCTTGAAGTCCGAGCCGGGCACGTTCAGCCAGCCCGACCAGTAGTCCAGATAGCGCTTGGTCTGCGCGGAGAGGGTGTACCAGTACAGGGGCGAGACGATCACGATGTCCGTGGCCTCCACCGTCGCCTGGCGGAGCAGCTCCTCGGTCTCCCCGGACTGCCGGCCGGCGTTCTCGTGCCGGCCGTCCTGGAAGTCGGGCAGGACCAGTTCATTCAGGTCGACCCAGCGCTGTGGGACGTCGGCGGGGAGTTGCGCGGCGGCCGCGCGGGCCAGGATCTCGGAGTTGCCGTCGGCGCGGGAGCTGCCGAGGACGAAGAGGAACGAGCGGTCCGGGCCGGTGGCTTCGTCGAGAGTCATGTCCGGTGCCAACTCCGCCTTCTCCGGCGGTATTCCGATCGCCCATCGGTCCCCCCGATCGCCCCCATCGGGAGGACGCCCCACTGGCTCGTGGACCGCCCCCGGCCCCCGTTCGTAGCGTCGTTCCCATGAGAAACGAGACCAAGGGAACCGTCGAACTCACCCTCGCCATGGTGCTCTCCGGCACCCTCGGCGTCTTCGTCGTCGAGTCCGGCGCCTCGCCCTTCGAGGTGGTGTTCTTCCGGTGCCTCTTCGGGGCCCTCGCGCTCGGGGCGTACAGCCTCGTGCGGGGGTTCTTCACCGGGCACGGGTTCACGGCGGGGAAGCTGGGGCTCGCCGCGCTCGGCGGGGTCTTCATCGTCTTCAACTGGGTGTTCCTGTTCCAGGCCTACGAGGCGACCTCGATCTCCCTCGCCACCGTCGTCTACCACACGCAGCCGTTCTTCCTCGTGCTGCTCGGGGCCCTGTTCATGAGGGAGCGGATCTCCGCGGGCAAGCTCGGGTGGCTCGCTCTCGCCTTCGTCGGGCTCGTGCTCGTGTCCGGGGTCAGGCCGGGGGACACCGGCTCCCTCGCCGGGCTCGGCTTCGCGCTCGCCGCCGCCGTGCTCTACGCCCTCGCGACCTTCGTCACCAAGCGGATCACCGGCGTACGGCCCCATCTGATCGCGCTCGTCCAGGTGCTGGTGGGGATGCCGCTGCTGCTGCCCTTCGTCGACTTCGGGGGCGTCAGCGGAGGCGGCTGGGGCTGGCTCGTCGGGCTCGGGTTCATCCACACCGGGCTCATGTACGTGCTCATGTACGCCGCCTACGCCAAGCTGCCCACCGCCAAGATCGCCGTCCTCGCCTTCACCTACCCCGCCGTCGCCATGGGCGTCGACTGGGCGGTGTACGGGCACCACATCGGGCTCGTCCAGGCCCTCGGCGTTCCGCTCATCGTCCTCGCCAGCCTCAAGGTGACTCTCGTACGAGCCGCCGCGCCTGCTCCACGAACAGCCGCACGTGCGCCGGAAGCCGCTTCCCCCGCCGCCACGCGAGCTGCGTGAAGAGGGTGAACGGCGCCTCCCAGGGGAGTTCCACCAGGACCCCGGACTCCAGCTCCTCCGCCACCGTCACCCTCGGCAGCAGCGCCACCCCCAGGCCCGCCGCCACGCCCCGCTTCGTCGCCTCGATCGTGCCGAACTCCATGAACGGCGGCGCCCACTCCCGCAGCTCCGCCTCGAACAGGTCGCGGTACGGGCAGCCCGGTTCGGTGCCCAGGAGCTGGGTGCCCGCCAGGTCCGCGCTCGTCAGGGACGTACGGGTGGCGAGGGCGTGGCCCGGGGACGCCACCAGGGCCAGGGGCTCCGGGGCGAGGACCTCCGTCTCCAGGCCCTCGTGCTCCGTCTCCGGCTCCATCAGGAAGCCGACGTCGTACGTGCCCTGCCGCAGGGCCTTCCGGGTCTCGTCGCCGAGCGTGGGCCGGAGCGTCAGCCGCACCTTCGGGTAGCGGTGGTGGAAGTACTCCAGGAGCGGCGGCAGCCGGTAGGAGGTGAGCGACTCCATCGTGCCCACGGCGATCGGACCCGAGGGTTCCGCCGTCGCCGCGACGGCCGTACGGGCTTCCTCCGCCAGGTCCCTCATCCGGTGCGCGTACGGGAGGAGGCGCTCACCGGCCTCCGTGAGGCGGATGCGGGAGCCGAGGCGCTCGAAGAGATCCACCCCGAGGGAGGATTCGAGGGACCTGATCTGGGCCGTCACGCTCGACTGGGCGTAGCCGAGCTCCGTGGCCGCCCGGGTGAAGGAGAGGACGTCGGCCACCTTCTCGAAGGTGGCCAGGAGTCGCAGCTCCATCAGCCCTCGGCCCCCGTGTCCTCGCCGGACTTGCCCTGCTCGCGCCTCTTCAGTTCCTCCTCGCGGCGGCGCAGGTCCGCCTCCCAGTCCTTGAGGAGGGACTCGTCCTTCTTGTTCTCTTCCCTGAGGGACTTCAGGAACTCCGGGTTGTCGTCCGGGGCGACCCACTCGTGCCGGTGGTTGCGGTGCCACTCGGAGGGCGTACGGCCTCCGGCGGGCGCGTGGCGCATCTTGCCGGCGGCGAACCAGACGATCGGGCCCACGATCCAGAACAGCAGGATGATGATGACCCAGACCACCTTCGGCAGGTGCTTGGCCTCGTCCTCGGGGGTGTTCAGGCAGTCGATGAAGGCGTAGATCGTCAGCGCCAGCGGCAGGATGTACATCAGTGCCCTGAGCATGTGGTGCGGCCCCCTGGAAGCAGCGGCGGGGCCGGTCGAAGCGGCCCCGGTGACGGGCCCAGCCTAGCCCGTGGCGGCTGTGCCATCCCGGGGGACGACCCCCGGACCCCCGGCGAGACCCGCCCGGCCCCGGGGCGGGAGCGCGAGTGGTGCTCGGGGATACTTGGCGCCATGGCTTACGACGATCTCCGCTCGCTGCTCAGGGCCCTGGAGCGCGAAGGCGACCTCAAGCGCATCAAGGCCGAAGTCGACCCGTACCTGGAGGTCGGGGAGATCGTCGACCGGGTGAACAAGGCGGGAGGTCCCGCGCTCCTCTTCGAGAACGTCAAGGGCTCCGCCATGCCGCTCGCGATGAACGTCTTCGGGACGGACCGCCGACTGCTCAAGGCGCTCGGCCTGAAGTCGTACGGCGAGATCAGCGAGAAGATCGGCGGGCTCCTCAAGCCGGAGCTGCCGCACGGCTTCGTCGGGGTCCGCGAGGCCTTCGGGAAGCTGGGCTCGATGGTCCACGTGCCGCCGAAGAAGGTGAAGTCCGGGGACGCGCCCGTGCAGGAG
The DNA here is from genome assembly GCF_040613865.1 of Streptomyces sp. NPDC006197. Classification (NCBI taxonomy): domain Bacteria; kingdom Bacillati; phylum Actinomycetota; class Actinomycetes; order Kitasatosporales; family Streptomycetaceae; genus Streptomyces; species Streptomyces sp. NPDC006197. Next base: position 4,907 of record NZ_JBEXSZ010000132.1, read on the forward strand.
GTCGTGCTCACCGGGGACGACGTCGACCTCGACAAGCTCCCGGCGCTGTTCACCTGGCCCAAGGACGGCGGGTCCTTCTTCAACCTGGGGCTCACCCACACCAAGCACCCCGAGACCGGCGTGCGGAACCTGGGGCTCTACCGGCTCCAGCGGCACGACAAGCGCACCATCGGCATGCACTGGCAGATCCACAAGGACAGCCGCAACCACTACGCGGTGGCCGCCGCGAAGGGCGAGCGGCTGCCCGTCGCCATCGCCTTCGGCTGCCCGCCCGCCGTCACGTACGCCTCCACCGCCCCGCTGCCCGGCGACATCGACGAGTACCTCTTCGCCGGCTTCGTGCAGGGCAAGCGGATCGAGATGGTCGACTGCAAGACCGTCCCGCTCCAGGTCCCGGCGCAGGCCGAGGTCGTGATCGAGGGCTGGCTGGAGCCGGGCGAGATGCTGCCGGAGGGTCCCTTCGGCGACCACACCGGCTTCTACACCCCGCAGGAGCCGTTCCCCGCGCTGAAGATCGACTGCGTCACGATGCGCAGGCGTCCGCTGCTCCAGTCGATCGTCGTCGGCCGGCCGCCGACCGAGGACGGGCCGCTCGGCCGGGCCACGGAGCGGTTCTTCCTGCCGCTCCTCAAGATCATCGTGCCGGACATCGTCGACTACCACCTGCCGGAGTCGGGCGGCTTCCACAACTGCGCGATCGTCTCGATCGACAAGAAGTACCCGAAGCACGCGCAGAAGGTCATGCACGCCATCTGGGGCGCGCACATGATGTCGCTGACCAAGCTGATCATCGTGGTCGACAAGGACTGTGACGTGCACGATCTGCACGAGGTGTCCTGGCGGGCGCTGGGGAACACGGACTACTCCCGCGACCTGACCGTCGTCGAGGGGCCGGTCGACCACCTCGACCACGCCTCGTACCAGCAGTTCTGGGGCGGCAAGGCCGGTATCGACGCGACGAAGAAGCTGCCCGAGGAGGGCTACACCCGGGACGGCGGCTGGCCGGACATGGTGGAGTCGGACCCGGCGACGGCGGCCCTGGTGGACCGCCGCTGGAAGGAGTACGGGCTGTGACCACCGCGGCCGTGCCCGGCGCCCAGCCGGGGCGTACGAAAGCGTTCCTCAGGCTCGTGATGATCGAGCACTCGGTCTTCGCGCTGCCCTTCGCCTACATCGCCTCGCTCACCGCGATGTTCCGGCTGGACCGGAACATCCACTGGTGGACGCTGTTCCTGGTGACGGTGTGCATGGTGGGTCTGCGGACCTTCGCCATGGCCTGCAACCGGATCATCGACCGCGAGATCGACGCGCGTAATCCGCGGACGGCCGGGCGGGAGCTGGTGACCGGTGCGGTGTCCGTGCGCTCGGCGTGGACCGGGGCGGGGGTCGCGGTCGTCGTCTTCCTCGGCGCCGCCGCCCTGCTGAACCCGCTCTGCCTGGCGCTCGCGCCGCTGGCCGTGATCCCGATGGTCGTCTATCCGTACGGCAAGCGGTTCACGAACTTCCCGCACGCCATCCTGGGCCTCGCCCAGTCCATCGGCCCGATCGGCGCGTGGCTCGCGGTGACCGGCGAGTGGTCCTGGGACGCGGTCGTCCTGGGACTGGCGGTGGGTGTCTGGATCGGCGGCTTCGACCTGATCTTCGCCTGCCAGGACGTGCAGGCGGACCGGGCGCACGGCGTGATGTCGGTGCCGGCCCGCTTCGGCATCCCGGCGGCGCTGTGGGGCGCCCGCGCCTCGGCGGTCGTCACCACGGGCCTGCTGGTCTGGTACGCGCTGGCGACGGACGCGGGGCTGTTCTTCTGGATCGGCCTGGTGGTCGTGGTCGCCGCCTTCGGCTACGAGCACACGATCGTGAAGCCGCACGACCTGTCCCGGCTGAACAGGGCGTTCTTCACGACGAACGGCTTCATCGGCATCAGCCTGTTCGTGTGCGCCCTGCTCGACCTGCTGGTCCGCGGGCTCACCCCGTAGCCCCGGTGCGACGACGGATAGGCTCGACGGCATGAACGACGGCAAGCGCACCCCCTGGATCGTGGGGGTTTCCGGGGCGTCGGGCACGCCGTACGCCGCCGCCGTGCTCAGGGGGCTGCTCGAGGCGGGGGAGAGCGTCGACCTCGTCGTGTCGCGGGCCTCGCGGCTGACGCTGCTCGACGAGACGGGGATCGCGTTCCGGGACGCGCACTGGCGCGAGGACCTGGCGGCCTGGCTGGCGCGGGGCGCGGACGGGAAGCCGGACGCCTTCGACGTGTCGGGCGGGCTGGACGACGTGCGGTACTGGGCGGCCGGGGACCTGGCCGCGGGGCCGTCCTCCGGTTCGTACCCGGCGAAGGGGATGCTGGTGGTGCCGGCCTCGACCGCCGCGGTGGCGGGAGTGGCGCTGGGGCTCTCGAAGGACCTGCTGCAGCGAGTCGCGAGCGTGACGCTGAAGGAGCGGCGTCCGCTGGTGGTCGCGGTGCGGGAGACCCCGCTGAACGGACAGACGCTCAAGCACATGGTGGCGCTGGACGAGGCGGGCGCCGTGGTGCTGCCCGCCTCCCCGGCGTTCTACGCGGGGGCGACGCACATCCAGGATCTGGTGGACTTCGTCGCCGGGCGGGTGCTCGACGCGGCAGGGGTGCCGCACCGGCTGTACCGCCGTTGGGAGGGAGAGCTCGGTGGAGCTTCCCGTACGGATTAGCGCTTCTTGGCGGCCCTCTTGGCGGCGCGCTTCGAGGCGGCGGACGGCTGGTGGGCACGCGAGCGGTTGGCCAGCTCCTGCAGCTCGCGCATGCGGGCGTAGGCCATCTCGATCGTGTACACGGTGATCACCACTCCTGAAAGATCGTCTTTGATCTGCTGAAAGATTCACAGGGTGTCGCCCCTGTGTGCCTTAGATTCTATACCTATACTCGCGGTATCGCTGGACAATGGAAGGTTCCTCTTTATGGACGCCGTGGACAGGCAGCTCATCCAGGCTCTGCGCGAGAACGGCCGCGCCTCGTACGCCGAGCTCGGCCGGCTCGTCGGGCTCTCCGGCCCCTCCGTCACCGACCGCATCAACCGGCTGGAGGCCGCCGGAGTCATCACCGGCTACCGCGCCACCGTGAACGCCGCCTCGCTCGGCCTCGGCGTCACCGCCCTCATCGGCATCTCCCTCTCCGACGCCGCCGACCACGAGGACGTGGCCCGCCGGCTGAAGGACCTCGCCGAGATCGAGGACTGCTGGTTCATCGCCGGCGACGACTCCTTCATGCTCAAGGTGCGCGCGAACGACGTCGACGGCCTGGAGAAGACGATCCGCCGCCTCTCCGGCACCAAGGGCGTCTCCCGCACCCGTACGACGATCGTGCTCTCCACCAAGTGGGAGAACCGGGTCGGGGAGCTGCCTGAGGAGGGCTGAGAGTACGGTGGGTGGAGCTTGAATCGGAGACAAAGGGAGGCGGCCGTACATGGACGCGGGACTCAAGCGCGAACTTGAGCAGAAGGTCCGGGACGGTGAGCGGCTGAGCCGTGAGGACGGCATCGCCCTGTACGAGTCCGACGACCTCGCCTGGCTCGGCGGTCTGGCCCACGAGGTCCGGACCCGCAAGAACGGCGACGTGGTCCACTTCAATGTCAACCGGCATCTGAACATGACCAACGTCTGCACCGCCTCCTGCGCCTACTGCTCCTTCCAGCGCAAGCCGGGCGAGAAGGACGCGTACACCATGCGCATCGAGGAGGCCGTGCGCCTCGCGAAGGCGATGGAGAACGAGAACCTCACCGAGCTCCACATCGTCAACGGGCTCCACCCCAACCTGCCCTGGCGCTACTACCCGCGCTCCCTCTCCGAGCTCAAGAAGGCCCTGCCGAACGTCTCCCTCAAGGCGTTCACCGCGACCGAGATCCACCACTTCGAGACGATCTCCGGGCTCTCCGCCTCCGAGATCCTCGACGAGCTGATCGAGGCCGGCCTGGAGTCCCTGACCGGCGGCGGAGCCGAGATCTTCGACTGGGAGGTCCGGCAGCACATCGTGGACCACCGCACCCACTGGGAGGACTGGTCCCGGATCCACCGGCTCGCCCACGAGAAGGGGCTCAAGACCCCCTCGACCATGCTCTACGGGCACATCGAGGAGCCGCGCCACCGCGTGGACCACGTGCTCCGGCTCCGCGAGCTCCAGGACGAGACCGGCGGCTTCCAGGTCTTCATCCCGCTGCGCTACCAGCACGACTTCGTGGACATGCAGGACGGCAAGATCCGCAACAGGCTCCAGGCGCGCACCACGATGGCGACCGGCGCCGAGGCCCTGAAGACCTTCGCGGTCTCCCGGCTGCTCTTCGACAACGTGCCGCACGTCAAGGTCTTCTGGGTCATGCACGGCGTCCAGACGGCTCAGCTGGCGCTCCAGCACGGCGCCGACGACATGGACGGCTCGGTCGTCGAGTACAAGATCACGCACGACGCCGACAACTACGGCACGCCGAACAAGCTGGGCCGCGAGGACCTGCTCGAACTGATCCGTGACGCGGGCTTCCGGCCGGTCGAGCGGAACACGCGGTACGAGATCATCCGCGAGTACCCGGGCCCGGACGCGGACCGGCGCGAGTCGCCGCAGCCGATGCGGGTCTGACGTCGTCCGAGCGCGGAAAGCACGGAAAGGGCCGGTGGGGGCATCCCCGCCGGCCCTTTCCCGTGCTCGTCTCGGCCGCTCACTTCAGGGGCAGCAGCATGATGACGTCGTCGCGGTCGTCGCCGGGGGCGACCCGGATCGCGTCGGGGACGCGGCCGACCTCCTTGTAGCCGGACTTGGCGTAGAAGCCGTCGACGCCGGTGCCGCCCCGGCAGGTCAGCCGTATCGCCTCGATCGCCTCGAAGCCCTCGGCGGTACGGGCGGTGTGCTCGACCGCCGCCATGAGGTCGCGGCCGTAGCCCCGGCCCTGGTGCCGGGGGTGGACCATCACGGTGTAGAGCCACACCCAGTGGGTCATCAGCGGGTGGGCGTTGAAGGTGAAGAAGGCGGTGGCGGCGATCCGGCCGTCCTCGTCGCGGCCGACGAGGAGGCGGGTGCCGCCCTCGGCCATGGCGACCAGGTGCCTGAGCAGGGCGGGGCGGATCTCGTCGGGCGTGACGGGGGGTACGAAGCCGACGGCGCCGCCCGCGTTGGAGACGTCGGCCCAGAGGGAGAGCACGCCGTCGCGCAGGGCGGGGTCGACGGTCGGGTCCACCTCGAACGTAAGGGTCATCTGGGGAGCTTATCTATTACTTCTTCGGTGCTCAAGAGGCCCGGTCCCGGATCGGACGCCGTCGCGTGCTTCACTGGAAGGCGCTCGTCCCGCTGGGAAACTTCGGGATCTTTCGGAACGGAAGACTGGACTGACATGCTCCGCTACACGCTGATGCGGCTCGGGATCTTCGCCGGGTGCTTCCTCGCCCTGTGGGGTCTCGTCTACGTCGGCGCGCTGCCGCGCGGTCTGGGCGACTCGAACCTGCTCTGGGTCCTCGTCCTCTCCATCGTGGTCTCCGCCCCGCTCAGCTTCGTGCTCCTGCGCAAGGTGCGGGACGAGGCGAGCGCGGAGGTCGTGGCGAAGGTCGAGCGCGCCAAGGGCCGACTGGACGCGAACCGCTCCCGGGAGGACGCGCTGTAGCCGCGTAAAGGCTGCGTAAGCTTCCTCACAGACACTCCACCCCGGGCAGAGCCTTCCAAGGCTCCGGCCTGGGGTGTTCTGTGTTTCGGAGGCGGAACGGCGTTCCTCCACCTCAAAGAATGGCTTTGAGGTTCTCAAAGTTCAAGTGTTAACGTGTTCGACATGAAGACAGCAGTGCGCCCCTCTGACGCCGTGAGCACCCCGCTCGTGGCGCGCCTGCACGTCGATCTCTGCCGCTGTATGTCCGCGGTCTGTTGCCGCGCGCTCTGATCCGGCATCATGCAGCGGCCCGCGTGAACAGCGCGTGCGTGCCGCACCCCCGTCCCCGTATTCCCCGATACGCACCTGTGGAGTGTGCCTGTGTCCGCGTCCGTGACGCCCGAGACGAAGCCCCGGATACCCAAGGTCCCCTTCTGGGCCCAGATCATCGCCGGTCTGGCCATCGGCGCCCTCCTCGGCTGGGTCGCCCGCAGCCAGGACGTCGCCTGGCTCAAGGAGACCCTCGGCCAGATCGGCGACATCTTCGTCCAGCTGCTCAAGCTGGCCGTCGCCCCCCTCGTCTTCTTCGCGATCCTGGTGTCGATCACCAACCTGCGGAAGGTGAACAACGCCGCCCGCCTCGCCACCCGCACGCTGCTCTGGTTCATGATCACCTCGCTGATCGCCGTCGCCATCGGCCTGGCGATCGGCCTGATCACGAACCCGGGCGCCGGCACCGGCCTCACGCCGAAGGACGGCAAGCTCCCCAAGCACGAGGGCTCCTGGCTCGACTTCCTCACCGGCATCATCCCGACGGACGTCATCACGCCCTTCACCGAGCTGAACGTCCTCCAGATCGTCTTCATGGCCGCCGTCGCCGGCATCGCCGCCCTCAAGCTCGGCGACCGCGCCAAGCCGATCCTCACCCTCTCCGAGTCCGTCCTGGAGCTCCTCCAGAAGGCCCTGTGGTGGGTCATCCGCCTCGCCCCGCTCGGCACCGTCGGCCTCATCGGCTTCGCCATCGCCGACTACGGCTGGGACCTGATCGGCAAGTACGCCACCTTCACCGCCGACATCTACGTCGGCTGCGCCCTGGTCCTCTTCGGCGTCTACCCGCTGCTGCTCGCCACGGTCGCCAAGGTCAACCCGCTCCAGTTCTACAAGGGCGCCTGGCCCGCCATCCAGCTGGCCTTCGTCTCCCGCTCCTCCGTCGGCACCATGCCGGTCACCCAGAAGGTCACCGAGCGCCTCGGCGTCCCGAAGGAGTACGCCTCCTTCGCCGTCCCGTTCGGCGCCACGACCAAGATGGACGGCTGCGCCGCGATCTACCCGGCGCTCGCCGCGATCTTCATCGCGCAGATCTTCGACGTCCAGCTGGGCGTCGGCGACTACCTGCTGATCGCCTTCGTCTCGGTCATCGGCTCGGCGGCCACCGCCGGCCTCACCGGCGCCACGGTCATGCTCACCCTGACCCTCTCCACCCTGGGCCTCCCCCTGGAGGGCGTCGGCCTCCTCATGGCGATAGACCCGGTCCTGGACATGATGAGGACGGCCACGAACGTGGCCGGGCAGGCTCTCGTCCCGGTGATCGTCTCGGCCCGCGAGAAGATCCTCGACCTCACCGCGTACGAGCACGCCTCGTCGTCCCCGATCGACGACCTGGCCGAGGGCGCCGACAGCGACCGGAAGGTCCCGGTCACGGCCGCCGCCTGACCCCCGCGCATGCGTGTACGTGCCCCCTGCCCGGACCGGGCAGGGGGCACGTACGCTTCTGCGGGGCATCCAGAGGATCTTGGAAGCAGGGGTGGGGCGCCATGGCCGGCGGGGCGAAGGCGCGGCGGTTGCCGCGGGTGGTGCGGGAGCGGCAGATGGTGGACGCGGCCGTGCGGTGCTTCGCCCGGCACGGGTACCAGGCGGCGTCCATGGACGAGATCGCCGAACTCGCCGGGGTCTCCAAGCCCCTGGTCTATCTGTACCTGGGGTCCAAGGAGGAGTTGTTCACCGCCTGCATCCGGCGTGAGGCGGGGGCTCTGCTCGCCGCCGTGGACGCCGGGGTCGGAGGGGTGGAGGTGCCGCCGGACGAGCGGCTCTGGGCGGGGCTGCTCGCCTTCTTCACGTACGCCGCCGAGCACCCGGACTCGTGGGTGGTGCTGAGCCGGCAGGCGCGGACGCAGGGGGAGCCGTTCGCCGGCGAGGTGGCGCGGATGCGGGACGAGATCGTGGGCTTCGTGGCGGGACTGATCGGCGAGGCCGCCCGGGAGGCGGACGTGGTCATCACCGGGCGGGACGTGGACGCCCTCGCGCAGGCGCTGGTCGGGTCCGCCGAGTCGTTGGCCAGCTGGGCGAACGAGACCCCCGGGGTGACGGCGAAGGAGGCCGCCGCGACGCTGATGAACTTCGCCTGGGCCGGACTCGGAAACCTCGTGAAAAGCGAGCGCTGGTCTCCCCGTTAGCGCTTACCGGGCAGTAAGGTTACCGGCTAGTCCGGGCAGTCAGGACAACTCAGGGCTCAACGCACCGACGCACGACCTCAGTTCATCGCGCAGACCGAGGAGCCGCACGTGTCCGTCGTCACCGCCGCAGCCGAGACCCCCGAGCCGGACGAGCCGCGGAAGGTGGTGGTGGACGGGCGCGTGCGGGAGGCGTCCGTCCCCGCGCTCGTCCCCCGGGTGGCCCGCGGCTCGCTCGCCGACCTGCCGTACGACAACGCCCGGCAGGATCCCGGGGCCGTCCTCTTCTCCAGGAAGGGCGCGGAGGGCGAGTGGCACGACGTCAGCGCCGCCCGCTTCGCCGCCGAGGTGCACTCCGTCGCCAAGGGCCTCATCGCCGCCGGCCTGCGCCCCGGCGACCGGCTCGCGCTCATGGCCCGCACCACCTACGAGTGGACCCTGATCGACTTCGCCGCCTGGGCCGCCGGGCTCGTCACCGTCCCCGTCTACCCCACCTCCTCCGCCTTCCAGACCCGCTGGATCCTCCAGGACTCCGGGGCCGCGGCCTGTGTCGTCGAGGACGCCGAGCAGGCGCGGCTCGTCTCCGCCGAGCGGCGGCAGCTGCCCGGCCTCGCCCAGCTGTGGGTGATCGGTGCCGGCGCCGTCGACCAGCTCCGCGCGGCGGGCGCGCGGGTCGCCGACGAGGCCGTCACCGCGAGGCGGGGGCTGCTCACGCCCGAGACCCTCGCCACCCTCATCTACACCTCCGGCACCACCGGCCGCCCCAAGGGCTGCGCCCTCACCCACGCCAACTTCTTCGCCGAGGTCGACAACGCCGTCCGGCTCCTCCACCCCGTCTTCGTCTCGGAGAGCGAGGAGCCCGCCGCCACCCTCCTCTTCCTGCCGCTCTCCCACGTCTTCGGGCGGATGGTCGCCGTCGGCTGCGTCCGCGCCCGCGTCCGGGTCGGACACGCGCCCTCCGTCGAGGGCGAGGAGCTCCTCACCGACCTGGCCGGCTTCCGGCCCACGTTCCTCCTCGCCATCCCGTACGTCCTGGAGAAGGTCTTCAACCGGGCCCGCGCCACCGCCGAGCGCGGCGGGAAGGCCGCCGCCTTCGACCGGGCCGCCCGGGTCGCCCGCCGGTACGGGCGGGAGGCCTCGCCCTCGCTCTCCCTGCGCGCCGCGCGGGCGCTCTACGACCCGCTGGTCTACCGGCGGATCCGCGGCGCGCTCGGCGGCCGCGTGAAGTACGTGATCTGCGGCGGCTCCCCGCTCGGCGCCCCGCTCGCCGAGTTCTTCGCGGGCGCCGGCGTCGAGGTCTTCGAGGGGTACGGCCTGACGGAGACCACGGCCGCCTCCACGGTCACCCCGCCGCGCCGGCCGCGCACCGGGACCGTCGGCCGGCCCCTGCCGGGCACGGCCGTCCGGATCGCCGACGACGGAGAGGTCTGGCTCAAGGGCGGCCACGTCTTCGCCGGCTACTGGGACGCGCAGCGCGGGGCGGCCCTGCCGTACACCGACGACGGCTGGTTCCCCACCGGGGACCTGGGCTCGCTCGACGAGGACGGCTATCTGCGGATCACCGGCCGGAAGAAGGACATCATCGTCACCTCGGCCGGCAAGAACGTGGCCCCCGCCCCGCTGGAGGACTGGCTGCGCGCCCACCCGCTGGTCGCCCAGTGCATGGTCCTCGGTGACGACCGCCCGTACGTCACGGCCCTGATCACCCTCGACCACGAGGGCCTGACGCACTGGCGGCGGATGCGGCACAAGGACCATCTGGCGCTCTGGGAGCTGGCCCGGGACCCGGAGCTGCTCGCCGCGCTCCAGCGGGGGGTGGACGACGCCAACCGGCTGGTCTCGCGGGCCGAGTCGATCCGCGCCTTCCGCGTCCTGAACACCGAGTTCTCGGAGGCCTCCGGCCATCTGACGCCGTCCCTGAAGCTCAAACGGCGGGCGGTGCTGCGGGACTTCGCCCGGGACGTCGAGGAGATGTACGGCTCCGACGAGTCCTAGGGGGTGTCGGGCGGGCCCTACGGCCAGAGGAGTTCGCGGGTCCAGCCGTCCGCCGTGCGGCGGTAGCGGAGGCGGACGTGGCGGCGGTGGGCGTCGCCCTGGAAGAACTCGACCTCGGCCGGTTCGACGACGTACAGGGTCCAGGTGGGGGCGGGCGCGTCCGGTTCCTGCTCGGCCCGGCGCCAGGCCGCCGCGCTCGCCTCGGCGAGGGTGTCGGGGGAGTCGAGGACCTCGCTCTGCCGGCCGACGAGCGCCGAGGCGAGGGCGCCGGTGGTGCGGGCGTGGAGGTCCTCGTACGCCTCCTCTGGGGTCCCGGTGGTGACGCGGCCCCGGATCCGGACCTGGCGGCCCTGGACCGGCCAGTAGAAGCCGAGCGCGGCCTCGGGGCGGGCGGCGAGCTGGCGGCCCTTGGCGCTGGTGGCGTGGGAGGCGAAGTGCCAGCCGCGGGCGTCGGCGTCGTGCAGCATCACCGTGCGGACGTCGGGCCTGCCGTCCTCGTCCACGGTGGCCAGGGAGAGGGTGTGCGGTTCGGTCTGGCCGGCCGAGGCTGCCGCCGTGAACCAGTCGTGGAAGAGGGGGAGCGGCTCGGGCGGGGCGCTCGCCGGGTCGAAGGATGGGAGTTCGGTGTCCCAGACCCGGAGGGAGCGGAGGGCGCGGTGGAAGTCGGTCATGCGGTCACGGTAGGGCGTGCGGAGGTGTAGTCGACGAGCGGGACCGCGTTCGCCGCCGCCTGGATCTCGTCGCGGATCTTCTTCGCGATGAGGTTCTTCCAGGGGGTCTTCGGCAGGGTCCGGACCATGAACATGCGCAGGGCGATCTTCCACTTCCGGTCGACGACCATCTCCTTGACGAAGCCCTCGGCCATCTTCTGGTTCCGCTCGACGCCCGGCCGCATGTGCTGCTCGTAGCGGGCGAAGGCCACGGTGTGGTCGCCGCCGGCCCGGGCCAGTTCGCCCGCCAGGACGTAGGCGCCGATGAGGGCGAGGCCGGTGCCCTGGCCGGAGGCCGGGGAGGCGCAGTGGGCGGCGTCGCCGAGGAGGACGACGCGGCCGGTGGACCAGCGGTCCATCTCCACGAGGGAGAGGGAGTCGAGGTAGAAGTCGTCGGCCTCGGCGGCGTGGCCGAGGAGCCGGGGGATCTCCCAGCCGTCGCCGGCGAAGGCGTCGCCGAGGGCGCGCTTCTGGGCGGCGACGTCCCGGTGGTGGTGGGTGGGTTCCTCGGGCGAGGAGAAGACGAAGAGGTTCTTGGCGTCGGTCTCGCCGGCGGAGCTGTAGACGCAGACCAGCTTCCCGGGGAGCGCGTGGTAGGTCTCCCAGCGGTCCAGGCCCAGGTGGTTGGGGGCCGTGAAGATGGAGATGTACGCGCCGAGGTGGCGCTTGAACCGCTCCTCGGGGCCGAAGGCGAGCCGCCGGGTGTTCGAGTGGAGTCCGTCGGCGCCGACGACCAGGTCGAAGCGGCGGACGGTGCCGCTCTCGAAGGTGACGGTGACGCCGTCGGCGTCCGCGGGGTTGTCTGCGATTTCGGCGATCGAGTCGCCGAAGACGTACTCGACGTCCTCGCGGGTCCGGTCGTACAGGATGCGGGCGAGCTCGCCGCGCATGATCTCGTCGTCCCCCTCGACGCGGCCGCCGAAGATGTCGGCGGGCAGTTCGCCGATGGTGCGGCCGGCGTCGTCGACGTACGAGCCGCCGCGCATGTCCGTGGAGCCGGCGCGGATCTCGTCGAGGACGCCCATCCGGCGGCAGACCTCGATCGCGGTGCCGCGGATGTCGACCTTGTAGCCGCCGGTGCGGAGTTCGGGGGCGCGCTCGACGACGGTGGGGACGAAGCCGTAGCGGTGCAGCCAGTGGGCGAGGGCGGGGCCGGCGATCGAGGCGCCGGAGATCAGGACGGTCTTGGCGGTCTTCGTGGTGCTGGTCATGGCAGGACTTCCTTGTCGGGTGTCTGCGGGCCGTTCTCCTGCCCGCGGACATGACTATACGGATGTCCTACACGCTTGTCTATGACGCTTGTATAGATCTTTCCGGCGGCCGGTCAGCCGCGGGCGAGGACCACCGTCCCCGAGGAGCAGAACCAGCCCCCCGTCCCCGAGGCCACCGCCAGCTCCGGCAGCGAGCCGTCCGGCCGGCGCACCTGGAGCCCCGGCGCCTCCCCGCGCAGCTGCCGCACCGCCTCCACCAGCAGGAACAGGCCCCGCATCCCCGGGTGGCAGGCCGAGAGCCCGCCGCCGTCCGTGTTCACCGGCAGCCGGTCCTTCTCCTGGACGAACGCGCCGCCCTCGCCCTTCGCGCAGAAGCCCAGGTCCTCCAGGGTCACCAGCGTCATGTAGGTGAAGGCGTCGTAGACCTCGGCGAGGTCGACGTCGGCGGGCCGGACGCCCGCCCGCTCGAAGGCCAGCCGGCCGCTGACGGCCGCCGGGGAGACCGTGAAGTCCTCCCACTCCGACATCGTGGTGTGCGAGACGTGCTCGCCCGTGCCGAGCACCCAGACCGGGGCCTTGCGGCAGTCCTGGACGTACTCCTCGGCCACGAGCAGCACCGCGCAGCCGCCGTCGCTGCGGATGCAGCAGTGCAGCTTGGTGAACGGGTCCGCGATCATCGGCCCGTCCAGGACGTCGTCGACGGTGATCGGCTCGCGGAACATCGCCTCCGGGTTCAGTGCCGCGTTCGCCCGCGCCCGGACGGCCACCTCCGCGAGCTGCTCCGGGGTCGTGCCGTACTCGTGCATGTGGCGGCGGGCGGCCATCGCGTACTTGGCGATCAGGGTGTGCCCGTACGGGACCTCGAACTGCAGCGGGCCGCGCGCGCCGAAGGAGAGGTTCGCGGTGCGGCGCCGGGCGCGGATGTCGGCGCGGGCGGTGGAGCCGTACGCCAGCAGGACCGCGTTCGCGTGGCCCGCGGCGATCGCGTCGGCGGCGTGCGCGGCCATGACCTCCCAGGTGGCGCCGCCGACGGCGGTCGAATCCACCCAGCGGGGGCGCAGGCCCAGGTACTCGGCGACCTCGACCGGGGCGAGCGTGCCGAGGCCCGCCGAGGCCAGGCCGTCGATCAGCGAGCGGTCGAGGCCGCTGTCCGCGAGGGCGCGGCGGGCGGCCTGGGCGTGCAGGGCGTAGGGGGTGGCCTCGTCGACCCGGCCGCAGTCGGAGAGGGAGACGCCGACGACGGCGACGCGGCGGGAGCTGCGCGTGGTGGTGGACATGAATCTGACGGTACATCAGATTTTCTGAATCGGGACCGGCGCCTCTCTGGGCAACCCGCCCCGCGCCGCCCTAGCATGACGCACCGTCAGATACGGAGGGAGCTCCATGGACACCTCGCAATCCGCCCCGCCGACGGAACCGCTCACCGAGGAGCAGCAGGGGATCCGCCGGGCCCTGCGGGACCTGCTCGGCGAGGGTGCCGGGGCGCGGGAGAACCGCGCGGCCACCGCCACCCCCGAGGGACACGACACCGCGCTCTGGACCCGCGCGTCCGGCACCCTCGGCCTCGCCGGACTCACCCTCCCCGAGGAGTACGGGGGCGCCGGCCGCGGCACCGTCGAACTCGCCCTCGTCTGCGAGGAGACCGGCCGCGCCCTCGCCCCCACCCCGCTCCTCGCCACCACCGTCCTCGCCGCCCCGCTCCTCACCGCCCTCGGCACCCCCGCCCAGCGCGCCGAACTCCTCCCGCGCGTCGCCGACTCCACCCTCACCTGCGCCCTCGCCGCCCCCTCCGGCACCGCCCTCGCCCTCGGCCTCACCGGCGACAACACCGACGGCGACTGGTCGGGCGGCGGCCGGGCCGGCGGCATCCAGGCCGCCCGCGCGGCGGACGGCGGCTGGCGCCTCTACGGCGAGGCCGCCCAGGTCCTCGACGGACACAGTGCCGGGCTGCTCCTCGTCGCCGCCCACACCGGCGGCTTCGCCCGCAGCCGTACGCTCCTCTTCCTCGTCCCCGCGGACGCCCCCGGAGTCGTACGGACCCGGCAGCCCGCCCTCGACCCCACCCGGCCCCGGGCCACCGTCCAGTTCCGGGACACCGGCGCCGAACTCCTCGGCGAGGAACCGGCCGACGTCCTCGGCGCCCTCGCCGCCACCGGCCGCACCGCCGCCGTGATGCTGGCCGCCGAGGCCGTCGGCGCCGCCGCGGCCGCCCTCGACCGCGCGGTCGAGCGCATCCGTCCTCACGAACGGTCCGGCTCCCGGCACCGCCTCGCCGACCTCTGCGTCCAGGTCGGGACGGCCCGCTCGCTGACGTACTGCGCGGCCCGCGAGCCCGGCCCCGGACCCGACGGCGGCCCGCTCGCCCTCGCCCACGCCCTGGAGGCGCTGCGCGCCACCGCCGACGAGTCGCTCGCCTGGGAGGACCTCTGCTTCAAGCGGGCCGCCTCCGACGAGCTCCTCTTCGGCCCCGCCCGCCGGCTGCGCGCCCGGGCGGCGGAACGGACCGGACTCCTCGGAGAGGAGGCGGCGTAGATGCCCGCCGAACGGAAAGCCGAACGGAAAGCCGGACGGAAGCTCGTGCAGAAGATGTCCTCGACCCGGACCTTCGCCAAGGTCGCCCCGCACGTCATCCCGGCCATGGACCGGGCCGTACACCGGCTGACCAGGGGAAAGGTACTGCTCAGCGCGCGGATGCTGCCCGGGGTGGTCCTCACCGCCCGGGGCGCGAGGAGCGGGCGGCCGCGGGTCACCCCGCTCGCCTGCATGCCCGAGGGGGACGGCCGCTGGCTCCTCGTCGGCTCCAACTTCGGCCGCCCGGGCCACCCCGCCTGGACGGCGAACCTGCTCGCCCATCCGGACGTCGAGATCAACTGGCGGGGCGAGGACGTGCCCGTACGGGCGGAACTGCTCACGGGCGAGGAACGGGCGGCTGCATGGAAGGCGGCGCTGGAGTTCTGGCCGCCGTACGCCACGTACCAGGCACGGATCGAGCGCGAGATCCGGCTCTTCCGGCTCACCCGCAGATAGCGCCCGCACCGGGCCGGGCCGGGGCGGACGTCACCGCGTCCGGACACGGCGACGCCGACGGCGGTCCCGGCCCCGGTCCGGCGGGGGCGGGTCGCCGTCGGCGTCGACGACAGGACGGATGAAGGAAGGGCCGGCGCTACCTGGTCGGCTTCTTGCCCGTGATGCCCAGGTGCACCAACAGCGCCAGGTTCGGCTTGAGTTCGGCCTGCTTCACACCCCAGGTCTGGAAGCCCTTCTGGTGACCGGCGACCGAGGCCAGCATCGCCACCAGGGAGCCGGCCATCGCGGCGGGGCTGACGTCCTTGTCGACCTTGCCCTTGCTCTGGAGCTCCTTCACCGCGTCCGTGAGGGAGTTGGTGACCGAGTTCAGGATCTTCATGCGGATCTTGTAGAACCGCTTGTCGCCCTCGGCGGCGCCGAGGTCCACGACCCGCAGGATCGCGTCGTGCTTCCGCCAGAAGTCCAGGAATCCCTCGACGAGTTCCTCCGAGGTCTGCCATCCGGCCTTGCCGACCCAGGAACGGCCGCTGACCAGCTCGGTCAACGCGGCGCCCTCCTTGGCCATTTCCTCAGCGATCTCGAGGACCGCTCCCTCGACGTCCGGGAAGTACTGATAGAACGTCGCGGGCGAAGTACCCGCCTTCCGGGCCACATCGATGACCTTGACGTCCCGGTAGGGCGAGGAGCTGAGCATCTCACCGAGGCAGTCCAGCAGCTTCTGCCGCGTCGCCTGACCGCGTCGTCCGGCCACGCGGCCGTCGACGGTGCGTACTTGTCCTGTCATGCCGTCAGCTTACCGAGGGGGGATCAGCGCGCGATTCGGCCGACTGCAAATGGGGTGCACCCCGTTCTGCGAGGTCGGCGCGGGTGCCCGCGCCGGAGCGGAGGGACGGTTCCGGCCACCTTGCCGCCGGGTCGGGAGGTCCGTACCCGAACAGGCTCATGGACAGGCTGTGGACGGGGCCGGTGGACGACTCAAGCGCCACAAGGGCTCCGGCCCGGTGAATCGCCCTCTTGTTCGCATCCCGGGGCGTGCGGGGCCGCCCCCGCCGCCCTAGCGTGGGGACATGGCCGTACGTACTGAGGGCACCCCCTGCTGGGTGGACGCACAGCTTCCCGACCTCGAGGCGGGCAAGCGCTTCTACGGCGAGCTCTTCGGCTGGACCTTCGACCCCGACCGGGACGAGGCCCTCCTCGACGGCCGCCGGGTCGCCGGACTCGTCCCCAAGCGGGACGGGCGGATGCCCACCACCTGGACCCTCTACCTCGCCACCGAGAACGCCGGCACCCTCGCCGCCCGGATCAAGGCCGCCGGCGGACAGATGGTCATGGAGCCCTACCCCGTCGGCCCGTTCGGCGTCTACGCGCTCGCCGCCGACCCCGGCGGCGCCGTCTTCGGCCTCCGCCAGGAGGGCGACGACGACGGCTTCGAGGTCACCGACGAGCCGGGGGCCTTCTGCTGGATGGAGGTCCACACCCGCCGCCCCGACGCCGTCGACACCTTCTACGCCACCGTCTTCGGCTACCTCGGCCGCCAGGCCGACGCCGCCGAGGAGGGCAGGGGCGCCGGCTTCGACTACCGCGTCTGGTCCCCGCCCGGCTCCCGGCCGGGCGGCGCCGAGGCCTTCGGCGGCCGGGCCGTCATCACCGACGACTTCCCCGCCGAGATGCCCGGCCACGTCCTCGTGCACTTCGCCGTCGCCGACTGCGACGAGGCCTGCGAGACCACCGTCCGGCTCGGCGGCCGGGTCGCCACCCCGGCCCACGACACCCCGCAGGGCCGCGTCGCCGTCCTCCACGACAACCAGGGCGCCCGCTTCGCCGTCCGCGCGGAGCCGAAACCATCCGCTACGGACTGATCCGTCCCCGGCTGTACCGGCCGGCGCACCCCGTACCGCAGCACCCCGTTATGACATGTGACACCCCGATCCGCCCCCGGGTTCGCAACCGGGCCCTCGGACAGGAAGAATCAGGGCCACGGGGCCGTACCCTCATGGCCCGTACGGGGAGGTGGCAGGCAAGTGGAACAGCTGACGCAGCACGACCCGAGACGCATCGGGCCCTTCGAGGTGCTGGGCCGGCTCGGCGCGGGCGGAATGGGCCTGGTCTATCTCGCGCGCTCGGCCTCGGGCCGACGCGTGGCGATCAAGACCGTGCGCACGGAGCTCGCGGAGGACCAGCTGTTCCGGGTCCGCTTCACCCGGGAGGTGGAGGCCGCCCGGGCGGTCTCCGGCTTCTACACGGCCGCCGTCGTCGACGCCGACCCGCGCGCCGCCGTGCCCTGGCTGGCCACCGCCTACGTGCCGGCGCCCTCCCTCGAAGAGATAGTGAACGAGTGCGGGCCGCTCCCGGCCCAGGCCGTCCGCTGGCTCGCCGCCGGTGTCGCCGAGGCCCTGCAGTCCATCCACGGCGCAGGCCTGGTCCACCGCGACCTCAAGCCGTCCAACGTCCTCGTCGTCGAGGACGGCCCCCGGGTGATCGACTTCGGCATCGCGTCCGGCGTCTCCAACACACGGCTGACGATGACCAACGTCGCCGTGGGCACGCCCGCCTACATGTCGCCCGAGCAGGCCCGCGACTCGCGCAGCGTCACCGGCGCCAGCGACGTCTTCTCGCTGGGCTCGATGCTGGTCTTCGCCGCCACCGGCCACGCGCCCTACCACGGCGCCAACCCGGTCGAGACCGTCTTCATGCTGCTCCGCGAGGGCCCCGACCTGGAGGGCCTGCCCGAGGAACTGCGGCCCCTCATCGAGTCCTGCATGCAGATGGACGTCACCCGCCGGCCCACCCCGGCCGACCTCCAGGCGCAGCTCGCCCCGCACCTCTTCGGCCCCGGCAGCGACGACAGCGGCACGGCCTCCGCCTGGCTGCCGCAGAGCGCCACCGCCATGATCGAGCAGCGCCGCGGCGGCGGCCGCCAGCTGCCCGGCCCGGTGACGCCGCCGCGGCCCCCGGCGGACCCGCCGGGCCCCCGCCCCGACCCCCGCTTCCCGGAGCGGGCGCCGGAGCGCGCGCCCGAGCACGCGCCTGCGCCATTGACTTCCTCCAGCTCGTGATTCCTCGGGGGGTGCGGGGCCTAGCGAACCACGTGGGCTCCGGGGGGCGAA
>NZ_JBEXSZ010000133.1:0-22958 GCF_040613865.1 Streptomyces sp. NPDC006197
CGCTACGACAAACGCCCCGACCGCTACCTCGCCGCCGTCACCCTCGCCAGCATCCTCATCTGGCTCGAGACATGATCGACAAGACACCCCCTAGAGGGCCCGGCGCTGCGGGCGCTGCAGACTCCACCCCAGCCGGCCGGTCAGCAACCGCCACACCGACGCCCGCGACAGGACCACTCCGGTCACCCGCTCGACGACCAGACCGACCCGCTCCAACGTCCACAGATAAGCCTCGAAGCCATGCGCCTGAGCGCCATGCTCCAGCGAAGTCCACAGCTGCTCAGCCTGACCCATGTCCTCCCCACTCATCGACCGTCAGGCGACGAGCAGCGCGTCCGAATCGGCCAGCTGTCAGATGCAGCGGCCCCCAATGGACTGCTCCCAGAGCGCGTCTGGGCGCCGGATGGCTTCATTCACGTTCGGCGACAGCGTTTGTTGACGAGTTTCAGCAGCGTTTGGTGATCAACTCGCTCGTGCTTGTTCACGAGAAATAGCAGCACTGGCGCGATGGGGCGTCGCTGTCAGGTCAGGACGATGCATCCCAGCCGCTCCAGCTTGCTGAGGAGCGGTAGGGAGGGATCGACCTTGTTCCAGCGCAGGTCCAGCTTCTCCAGGGATGGCATCAGGGCGAGCCAGTCGGGCAGCCGGTCGAGGTTGTTGCTCCGCAGGTCGATCTGACGCAGTCGCGGGAGGCCGGCGAGTGGCTCCGGCACCTCGGCCAGGGAGTTCTCGCGCAGGTCCAGGTGACGCAGTTCGTGCAGCTTGGCTGCTGACGACGGCAGGTGCTTGATCGCGTTTCCTCGGAGCCATAGCTCACGCAGGCTGTGGAGCTGGCCGATGGTGTCGGGCAGGGTGGTGAGCCGGTTGTGCTGCGCTCTGAGCTCGATGAGGCCGCTCATCCCGCCGATGGTCTCCGGCAGGGTGGTGAGGGGGTTCTCGCCGACGTTGAGGTAACGCAAACGGGTCAGGTTTCCCAGAGAGTCGGGGAGCCGCGTCAGCTGGTTGTCGTGGAGGTAGAGGCAGTCGCTGAGCTCGGTCAGCTTGCCGAGTTCTTCGGGCACCGACGTCAGCGCGTTGTGGCCGAGGTCCAGGGTTTTCAGCCGGTGGAGTTGCCCGATGTCCGGTGGGAGGGCCGTGAGTCCGTTGTCCGCGAGGATCAGCACGTCGAGCTCAGTCTGTTGCCAGACCGACTCGGGTACCTCTCCGAGCCCTTGACGCCACAAGTTCAGTGTGTGCTTCACGGCCATCTCCTCTTCATCGGCAGGCTGGGCTCCGATTCTCGTCCGGGACCTTCCTCGGCGGCGACAGATCAGCAGACAGTGAGGACCAAATCAACTGGCCTCGACGTGTTCGGCTCGGGCTCGTGTGCTGGCGAAGCGGTAGGAGTCGGTGCCGGTCTCGATGATGGTGCCGTTTGAAGGTGAGGCGGTCGACGATGGCCGCGCAGAGGCGGGGGTCGGTGAAGGTCTTGGTCCAGCCGCCGAAGGACTCGTTGGAGGCGATGGCGACGCTGTTCTTCTCTTCGCGTTCGGTCAGGACCTGGAAGAGGAGTTCGGCGCCGTGGCGGTCGAGTTCCATGGAGCCGAGTTCGTCGATGCAGAGGAGATCGACGCGTCCGTAGCAGGCGATGGTCTTGTTCAGCTGCTTCTCGTCCGCGGCCTCGACCAGCTCGTTGACCAGCTTCGTGGCGAGGGTGTAGCGGACGTGGTAGCCCTTCATCGCGGCCTCGGTGCCCAGCGCGATGAGCATGTGGGACTTGCCGGTGCCGGAGTCGCCGATCAGGCAGAGCGGCTGGCTCTTCTTGATCCACTCACAGCTGGCGAGGGTGTGGATAGTGGCCGGGTCGATGTTCGGATTGGCGTCGAAGTCGAAGGCCCGCCGCGTCTTCTCCCGCGGGAAGCCCGCTGCCTTGATCCGCCGCTCCGAGCGGCGCCTGGCCCGGTCGTCGCACTCGGCCATCAGGAGCTCGGCGGGAAAGCCGCGGTAGGTCATTGGTCCTTGGCAGCCGCGGATGCGATGTCAGGGAACTCGGCCCGGATCGTCGGCAGCCGCAGGAGACGGCAGGCGGTGTCGATGGCGGCGTCGGCGGCCTGCTCGGTCATGTTCCGCTGGCGGGGCAGGGTCACTGGGCTTCTCCCTCAGGGTGGGTGCTGCCACTGGTGCCGCGGCGGCGGAGCAGCTGGTCATAGGGGGTCACCGAGGGCAGCGGCCTGGTGTCCGGCGGAAGGTGCGCGAGCCGCCACTCGTGCAGGGACGTGATGGTCGCCGACGGCCGGCCTGCCGGATGAGAATCACGCGCGGCGGGAACGGTGGTGGGCTCGTCCTCGGTCTGGGCGGCTTTGCGGGCCTCCAGAGCAACGGCGTCTGCGGTCAGCGCTCCAGCCCGCAAAGCCGTGGCTACGCCGGCGACCAGGTGTTCGTGCGCGATATGCCGGCCCAGTAGCAGCACCTCGATCAGTGCTCGGGTGCCATCCCTCTCACCGTGGACCTTGCGGGCGGCGGCCCACCAGGCGTCATGGACTGGGGTGAACCGCCCGGCGGAGCGGGCCTGCTCCAGGGCGGTGGCGCCGGGGAAGGCGCCCGGTTTGCGGACCAGGGCCTCTCCAGGTAGTGATCCAGCTCCAGGCGGATTCCACACTTGGCGATCAGGCGTTCATGCCGGGCCACTTCCACATTCTGGTCGTAAACCACCAGGTGAGAGGCGTGCAGCATGACCCGGACCTTCTTGCCGATCAACCGGACCGGAACCGAGTAGCGGTTGGTCCGGACGGTGATCTGGCTGTAGCGGTCCACCCGCGGCGTGAACAGCCGGCCCGTTTCGAACGGCTCGTCCGGCGGGGGCGCCAGCAGCGACTGTTCGACGGTGAAGTACTCGTCGATCGTCCGCGGCCTCGCCCCGATCCGACGACGTCCGTCGTGGAGGTCCCACTGATCGACTAGTTCGTTCAGCTCAGCGAGCGAGGCGACTTCAGGGACGGGCGTGAAGTGGTTGCGGCGGAAATAGCCGATCTGCCCCTCGACCCCGCCCTTCTCGTGAGCGCCCTCGATGCCGGGCCGGCAGTAGAAACTCTCGATACCGAAGTGGGAGCGGAACGCGACCCAGCGGTTCGTCTCCACCCGAGCCCGGCTCAGCCCCAGGACCTGGGGCGACCGCGGACTTCAGGCCGTCGTAACGGACCTTGGTCCGCGGAACACCGCCCAGCGTGTGGAGCGCGTGCACGTGGCCTTCGAAGAACGCCTTTTGGCCGCAGGAGGCGAAGACGCGATGCACGGCCTTGCCCGAGTAGGACAGGCGGAAGGAGAACAGGTAGCAGGTGACCAGTTCACCGGCCAGCCACACCTTCACGTCACCGAAGTCGACCTCGGCCTCCATGCCGGGGTGGTGGGACTGCGGAACAAATGCCTCCACCGGCGCCTTCCCGGATGCCGCCAGGATCTCGGGCTTCCGGTCAGCAACGTAGCGTCGGACCATCTGGTACGAGATGTCCTCGGCACCGTTCTCCTCGACGAGCCGGTGGAAGATCCTCGTGACCGTGTGCCGCTGCTTGCGCGGCGCATCCAGGTCCGCCCGCAGCATCTGATCGATCATGAACTTGTACGGATCGAGCGCGGTAGCTCGCGGCGGGAGCTTCTTCCGTGACTCCGGCCAAGCGGAGTTCACCGCCTTCCGCACCGTCCGGTACGTCACCCCGTACCTCCGCTCCAGGGCTCGCATTGACATCCCAGCTCGGTGGTCGCGTCGGATCGCCGCATACGACTCGGCCTTCGACATCTGCGGCATGACGAGCACCTCTCACCAGGAGCATCCCGATGCTGCCCTGGCAAGAACCGCAGCGCTGTCAAAACTCGTGAACATCACCCGACCGTGGAATGGGGCGCCTCCCAAACCCATGAACAACCGCTGTCGCTACCCGTGAACAAAGCCAGCCGGGCCTCGCCCGCGCACGCCGTATCGGCGCGGGCTACCAGGGCTTTATCCGTCCGGACGAGGGCCGTCCCGGGATCAGCCAGGCCGCCACCGAGACGACGCCGAGGGGCTGGCCCGACGCTCCATGCGGGGGCATGGATCGCCCCGCCTCCGGGGCGATCTTGGCGAGCGTGGCTGCTGGTGCCTCGATCGTGATCAGGGCGTCGTCGCGATCGGCGGTGTGCGCTGGGGTGGACGCCCAGCGGTCCGTCGGCAACCACCTGGCCAGGCAGTCGAGTTGACCGTCCGCGAGTGTGCTGCCGGTATTCGCTCTCTCTTGAGTGAACAGAATGTGGTTTTGCGGGGAAAGGCCGTACCGGATGTGGATCTGCGTCGTTGGCTCGATATGGAATCACGTATGCAGGCGTCATTGCTGGGGGCCTACTGGCTGGACTCCCCGTTCCTCGGTCGGGCATTGCCCCGGAGCGGCACGGCCGTGCCGGTGCAGAAAGGTTCTTTCCCTCAGGGGTGTATGGGGCATGCTCCGGCAGCCGGGGCAGACGACTTCTCGTCCGAGGCAGAGGCTACGGATTCGGACGAAGAACCGATTCACCTTGCGGCTCGTCATGGGGAGGGCGAGGTCAAGTGGATGGGAAGCCATGGCGGAACGAACGAGCAGCAGTACGACGTCGACAGTGGAGGCTGCAGCGCCCCGTTGGGCACGGCGTCGGGCGGGACAGCGGACTCCGGGCAAGGACACGAAGGGGCATGTGAGGGGCCGGCCGGCCTGGACGCAGGGGCGGTTGCTCGCCGCGGTCGCGGTGCTGACGGCCGGGCTGCTGGCGTTCCACCGGGCCGTGCCCAACCGTGTGGGCCGCCTGGGTAGTCTGCTGGAAGCGTTCCTGCCGTGGCTCGGCCTGGTGATCGTGGTGCTGCTCGGCCTGGCGTTGCTGCGCCGTTCAGCGATCGTGCTGGTCGTCCTGCTCCTGCCGGTGGCTGCCTGGACGCACCTCTTCGGCGGGCTGTTCCTGCCCGGGCCGAAGCCCCGCGCGCATGATGTGGTCGTGGTCCAGCACAACGTCAGCGACGAGAACACCGACCCGGCGGACACGGCTCGCGCCCTCGCCGACGCCGAGCCTGACCTCATCGCGCTGGAGGAACTGGTACCTTCGGCGCTTCCGGTTTACGAGAAGGCCCTTGCCCCGGACTACCCCCACCACACGGTGTGGGGCACCGTCGGACTCTGGTCGAAGCACCCGCTCACCGATGCCGGGCCGTTGGACATCAAACCCCGGGGGATCACGGGATCCTGGAGTCGTGGCCTGCGGGCCGTGGTCCACACACCGGACGGCGAGATCGCGGCGTACGTCGCGCACCTGCCCTCCATCCGCGTCGGCGCGAGCGGCCTGGCATCCTCCTGGCGCGACGAGAGCGCCGACCTTCTGGGCAAGGCCATCGCTGCCGAGAAGCTGTACACGGTGATCCTGCTGGGCGATCTCAACGGCACGGTCGAGGACCGTGGGCTGGCCCCGCTGACCTCACAAATGAACGTGGCGGAACGGGGCTTCGCCTTCAGCTTTCCCGCCGCCTTCCCTCTGGCCCGGATCGACCAGGTCATGGCCCGCTCAGCGACCGTAGGCCATATTCGTACCTTGCCCGCCACCGGCAGCGACCACCTGCCGGTCACCGCCCGGATCACATGGGAAGGCATGCGCGGAAATGCGGACCGGTCTCAACCGGGGGAGTTCTCGGAGAACGTCGCGTTCACTGCGGGACACGCGGTCGACGCCATGGGCCTGACCCGACGCGGAAGGGCCGGTCGCGCACACGGAGACCATCGCCTGGAGCGTGGCCCGCGGGGGAGAGCCGGTCACCGCCCTGTCGTTGGTTCCCGGCCTGTACGCGGCCACGGGCATCGTCCCGCTTGACCCGACGGCGTAGCCGGGCGCCGACGTCCAGGCACGTCACCTCGGGCACACCGCCGACGTGCTCCCTCGCAAGCCAGTGGTGACCGCGCGGCTGCTCACCGACATCCGGAGCTTCGGGCACATCTCAGGGGGCAAAGCCCCCCGGACCGTCGGGGCGGCCACGATACTGGCCGCCATGACCAGCACACCCGAAACCCCCGCCGAGACCCCCTTCTCCCGGATCAAGATCCGGACCGGGGCCCTGGTGTTCTGCGGCGACGACGTCGCCCTCATCCGCCGCGACCGCGCCGGCTCCACCCACTACACCCCGCCCGGCGGCAACGTCGAACACGGCGAAGACCTCGACGCCGCCCTCGCCCGCGAACTCGCCGAAGAGCTCGACCTCGACATCGACCAGGCCGAAGGCGGCGACCTGATGTGGGTCGTCGACCAGCGCGTCACCCGCCCCGGCCCCACCCCTCCGCCGCGCAAGCTCCACCTGATCTACCGCCTCCACATCACCCCCGAGCTCCGCGCCACCCTCGCCGAGGTCGAACTGGACGAACTGCCCGACGGCAGCCACGAGACCGGCGTCATCGAGTGGATCGACTACCGCAAGACCGCCGAGCTTCCGATCTTCCCGCCCATCGGCCCGGCCCTCGCCGCACTGCCCGACCCCTGCGCCGCCGTCACCGACGCCGCCCTCGAAGCCGTCACGGACGACAACTACTCCTGGGTGTGACCGCCGCACCCTGGTGACTTTCCCCGACGGCCCTCTACGAAGCCGGGACCACGGCCTTCGCGCACTGGCGGCTGTGGCCGACGCAGAGGCTCAGGCCTCCCTGGTCGAGGGTAAGCGTGTTGTCGAGTTCTGGAAGCGCGTCAACGCTTGCGTCTGACAGTCTCATGCGCATGCGGTAGTCCCGGCGTTACCCGGTGGGCCAAGTCGGGCCAGCCGGTCGCGTCGGCTTCTGGGGCTATCTCGAGCAAGGCGGATTTTGGCCGGGCCGTCGGACTTGCCGCAGCGGAGCATGCCGGAGGTGTGGTCCTGCCTTCCGCCTGAGCCGCGCCGGAGCGCTGTCCTCCGTGCCGGCCGGTACGTACCCGAAACATCCGGGAGAGGGGGCCGCATTGCCAGGGTCATGGCACCGCCCGGGGGGCTCCCGCCGTCCCCCCCATGTCAGCTGGCGGCCGACACCGCCACCATTCCCGGATCCCGGCGTGTTCCTGCGCGGCGCGTTGCAGGTGCCGGGCCGAACCCGGCGCCCGCTGCTGATGGCGCTACTGCTTTCACCAACATCGCATGCCGCAATGATCACCAAGCGCTCTCGGAAGTCGACGACAAGCGCTCTCAGTTACGTCCTGTGCAGCCACCCAGGAAAGGGGAACGCCGGGGCCATGTGATCGGTGGGGTGAGTGTGCTCGCGGCGGCCGTCCGGGTCACTCACCGGGGACGGTCGGCTTCCCGTAGAGCGGCATGGGCTTGGTCGGCGTTGAGGAACAGGGCGAACTTGCGGAAGGCGACCTCTATGAGGTCGTCGGGGGTGGGCTGCTGGCCTTCGGGTGCGCGACGGACGGCGAGCCGGGCGGCACCGCGGTGCTGTCGTCCTCGTACTCCTTCGGCCAGCGGCCGAAGGAACCCTCGGGCTGTCCGGGCATGGCGCCGAGGACGCCGAGGCCCTTGGTGCGGTGCGGCGGCAGCGGAATCACGCCGGTCACCTTATGCGCCTGCCGACCGGGCCGGTGCGAGGCGGTGCGGGACGTGGCCAGTGCGTCAACGGGGCAGTTCCCAGACGGTGGCTTCCACGCGGGTCTCGCCTTCGCCGATGGGCACGCTGATGATGCGGACGTAGGCGGTGCGGCCGTCGCTGGTCTGCAGGCAGAACCGGTCGCCACGATCGAGGGGCTGGGAGCGGCCGAAGGCGTCCCGCCTCAGGGCGTCGAGGCACTGCTGCTCGAACGGCGCCTCGTCGGTGTCCCAGCGGGCCAGAGCATCGCTCTTGACCGAGACGATGGTGGGGGCAGACGCACGGTGGGCCTCGATGCGCAGGTCGTCGGTGGTGTCGCGGGTGTCGATCCACCGTTGCGCACCGGTGGGCGGCCGCGTGTCCAGTTCGAAGGCGTAGGGGCTTTTCAGGGTCACCGGTCCGCTGCGGATCGTGGCCGGGTCCTTGCCCGGCCCGGTGTCGTCACCGCCCTTCGGCCACAGCACGGCGGCGGCGATCCCGGCACACAGGGCTGCGGCGCCCGCGGCCACCATTGCGGTGCGGCGCAGCGGGTGGCGGCGGGATGGGGCGGGCTGGTCCGGGCCGGCCGCCGGCAGGGCCGGGGTGTGCCAGACCTGCTCGAGGACCTCGGTGGCCCGGCCTGCGTCCGCCGTCTCCTCGCCCACGAGCCGGGCCAGCAGCTCGGTCGCCGTGCCGCGCCGGGACGGGTCCTTGTCCAGCGCCCGCTCCACCTGCTCCAGCAGCGGCCCGGTCAGGCCCGCCAGCCGAGGGGGTTCGGTCAGCACGCGGTGGTGGACCGCGAAGACGTCGTCGCCGGGGAAGGGCAGCGTGCCGGAGGCCGCATACGCCATGACGCAGCCCCAGGCGAAGAGGTCCGCGGCCGGCGTGACCGCCTCGCCGCGCAGGACCTCGGGCGCCATGTAGCCGGGGGTACCGGCGATCTGGGTGGGCTGCACGGAAGCGTTCAGGCTGTCCAGGGCGCGGGCGATGCCGAAGTCGATCACCCGCGGGCCCAGCGGCGACAGCAGCACGTTCGACGGCTTGAGGTCGCGGTGAACGATGTGCGCGTGGTGGATCGCGGTCAGGGCCGCGGCCATGCCGACCGCAAGCTGCTCCAAGGCGGCGCCACGCAGCGGACCGGCCCGCGTGACCAGCTCCTGCAATGTGGGGCCCTCGACGTACTCGGTGACCACGAACAGCGGGTGCTCGTCGAGCTGGGCGTCGAGGACCGGAGCAGTGCAGAACGGGCGGACACTGCGTGCCGCGGTCACCTCGCGCCGGAAGTGTCGCGTGAAGCGCTCGTCGTCGGCCAGGTGCGCGTTGATGACCTTGACCGCGACGAGCCGCTCGGCTTCGTCCTCGGCGGCGAAAACGGTACCCATCCCGCCGGCGCCGAGCCGGCCGAGCAGCCGGTAGCGGCCCAGCCGCGCGGGGTCGGTCGGTTGCAGGGCGGTGAACGGCGCGTGGTCGGCCATGACGGTCGGTCTCTCCCCCGTGTGACGTGGACGGGCCAACCCTAGACCGGCCGTGCCGGTGCAACCGACGGCGCCAGGAGGGAACTTGGGACCGGCGGCTGCCGGCGCGACCGGCGCGGCCGCCTGCTCAACCCCTGGGTGGACGACTCCCGCCCTGCGGCTTCGCACACTCCCCCTGGTCCACGAAGCGCAGGGGCGCCAGGGCCAGGGCCGGGAGGCGGCGCCGGTGGTCGGGGGGTGGGAGGACGCATACGTCCCAGTTACTTCTGCAGGTCCTGATGGGGGCGTCTTCGTCTGGGGATCTGCGGCCGAACTCGTAAAGTACGTCCGGACGCGCTCGCGGCTGGTCCGCACCACCGGTGTGGTGGTCGGGCGCGAGGACAGCGAGATGCGGCCCGGGGTCAAGAGGCGGTCGGCCGTGTTCCGCTTCACCACAGAACAGGGGCGGTCGTTCGAGGTCGTCAGCTCCGCCCAGACCTGGCCCGGCCCGAAGGTGGGTGCCCCGATCCCCGTCATCTGCGACCCCGAACGCCCCTGGCGGGCCGAGCGCGTCGGCGTGCTCGTCTTCAAGCTGTGGCTCATGCCGCTGACGCTCGCCCTCGGAGTGTTCCTCCTCGTGCTGGCGCTGCGGGGCTTGATGTGACCGAAAGCGGGGCCGCTTCCGCTCCCGTCCGCGGCGCGGAAAAATCCTGGACGTCCTCACCGCATCCGTGCGCGCGACCGCTGACCGTACCGACGACGTCATCCTGCTCCTGCCGACCACACCGCCCACCTTGCCCGGACGCCGACTGCCATCGACGCCGACTGTGCCGAGACCCGCGCCTCGGCACCGAAACCCGCCGCACCGATCCCCAGGACCGGTACCGCGGCTGGGCCTGAAGGCGCGGTGGCCGAGCCTGTCCGTGTGCGCAGACTGGCCGACCGGGAGGGCAGAAGCTGCAGCAGATTGTGCGCGGGGGCAGCACCAACTCGGGTGCACTACGCTGCCTGCTCGCCCGCCACGGTGGTACCTTCCAGCGCACCAAGACGTGGAGGGAATCCCCAGACCTCGCGCGAGAGGTGAAGCTGGACCGGATCGAGGAGGCCCTGGACCGCTTCCCGGACCGGGTCTTCGCCTTCGACGAGCTCGGCCCACTCGGGATCCGTCCCACCGCGGGTTCGGGCTGGGCCGCCCAGAGGCACCCCGACCGACTGCCCGCCACGTATCACCGCATTCACGGCGTGCACTACTTCCATGGTTGCTACTCGGTCGGCGGTTGACACCCCGTGGGGCGTCAACCGCCGCAAAAAGGTGCCGCCAACACGCTGACAGCGCTGAAATCGGCCCGTGCCGCCCGGCCCGACGGCGCCCCGATCTACGTGATCCTGGACGACCTGTCCGCCCACAAAGGCGCCGACATCCGCCACTGGGCCAAGAAGAACAAGGTCGAGACGTGCTTCACCCCGACCTACGCCTCATGGGCGAACCTGATCGAAGCTCACTTCGGACCGCTTGGGCAGTTCACCATCGCCAACTCGAACCACCCCAACCACACCGTGCAGACCCGGGCCCCGCACTCCTACCTGCGCTGGCGCAACGCCAACGCCCGCCGCCGCGACGTACCGGCCGCCGAACGCAAAGAACGCGCCCGCATCCGAAGTGAAAAGGGCATCCGCCGGGGTGGACGCCCCGTCGCCACCGCGGCCTGATGCGCGGCATGCAGCCCCCGCCCGCTGGCTATCAGTCCGACAAAGGCAGCGTGCCCGCAGTGAGGAAGAACGTGACGGCGTAGGTAAAGCGACCTGCGCGCACGGCATCGTCGAACCGGGCCACGAACCGGTCCGCGTCCACGGGGTCGAGGTAGCCCCGGGCTGCGGCTGTGTGCGCCCAGGTGCGCAGGCCCATGACATTGTCGGCCGCCGACGGGTCGCGCACGACCAGGGTCCGGGCCTCCACCATGATGTCGTGGATGCCGCGGGCCGCAAGCAATCCGGCGTGCCGGTGGGCCAGCGAGCCGTTGCGCAGGCCCACGTCGGCCCTGAAGCGCAGCACCCGGCGGGCGAGCTCCTGGTCGCCGATGTCGAGTACCTGGGTGTCGTAGTCCGGGTCTGCCAAGGCGATCCGGCCACCGGGGCGGACCACCCGCAGCAACTCGTCCAGTACCCGGGCCGGTTCAACGACGTGCTGCAGGACCCGGTCGGCCCAGGCGCCGTCGAACTGACCCGCTGCGAACGGCAGCCGGTGCCCGTCCGCGACAGCGGCGCGTGGTAGTCCTCGGTCCCGGGCCTGCGTGATCATCGTCAAGGAGCTGTCGACCGCGACGACCTCGACCCCACTGCGCGAGCGCAGGGCCACGGCGGCGTCCCCAGTACCCGCTCCAACCTCAAGGAACAGCCCGCCGGGCTCGGCACGCAGAAACTCTTGCAACCGCTGCTTGTAAGCGGCGTAAAACGGCTCCGCACTCAGCCGGTCCAGGACCTGAACCCACTCAGCGGGCCGGGGCTGTGTGTCCACCGACGTGAACCCATGAGCAACACAGTGATCGTTCATGGAAGAACGCTAGACGTGCCGACCAAACCGCTGAACCTTTCCAGACACAGCACTAGTTGTTGCGGGACATGACGTTGGTTGCACAGCCCCATGCCGGTGAAAACGAGGTGCCCCGACGAGCATCAGTCGGGTAACGTGCGGGCCATGTCGAGTCCTGAGTCAGACAGAGTGGGGGCTTTCGGTCACGCCGTCAGCCCCCTGAACCACTGAGCTCGTAGCCCTGTCGTCGCACCGCATTCTGCGGCCGGGCGAGGGTGCCCTTGGGGCTGGCCGCGGTGACGAGATGACCTTCTCGTGCTTCTCCTCACCTCGGAGCCACTCGATGCCTCTCCCGCTGTACCTGCTTGCCATGGCGGTCTTCGCCATGGGCACCTCGGAGTTCATGCTCGCCGGCCTCCTGCCGGCCATCGCCTCAGATCTCGACGTCACAGTCGCGACAGCAGGCACGCTCACCTCGGCCTTCGCGGTCGGCATGGTCATCGGTGCCCCCCTTGTGGCCGCGCTTGCCCGCAACTGGCCCAGGCGCTCCAGCCTTCTCGGGTTCATCCTCACTTTCGCGGCAGCTCACGCCGTGGGCGCCATCACCACCAGCTTCCCGGTCCTGTTCGCCACCCGGGTAGTCGCCGCACTCGCGAACGCAGGGTTTCTCGCCGTCGCTCTCACGGCTGCCGCCACGCTGGTCCCACCCGACAAGAAGGGACGTGCGCTGGCCGTGCTGCTGTCAGGCACCACGATGGCCACGATCGCCGGTGTCCCCGGCGGGTCGGTACTCGGCACGGTGCTCGGCTGGCGGGCCACATTCTGGGCCGTTGCCGCTCTCTGCCTGCCTGCAGCTCTCGGCATCCTCAAGGCAATCCCGGCGGGGCGCGTGAAGCAAGAGGCGACTGGCGAGCCGGCCTTGCAAGCGGAGCTCGCCCAGCTCACAAGGCCGCCATTGATTCTGGTGATGCTGCTCGGCGCGCTGGTGAACGCAGCCACGTTCGGAAGCTTCACCTTCCTCGCCCCCGTCGTGACCGACGCCGCCGGGCTGGGAGAACTATGGATCTCTGTCGTTCTGGTGCTCTTCGGTGCCGGTTCCTTCGCCGGGGTCACCATCGCCGGCCGGCTGTCCGACCAGCGTCCCGGTCTGGTCATCGCAGTCGGAGGCCCGCTGCTGCTCATCGGCTGGCCGGCCCTGGCGGTGCTGGCCGACGAGCCGGTCGCCCTGTTCACCCTCGTGTTCGTGCAGGGCGCCCTGTCGTTCGCGCTGGGCAGTACCCTGATCACACGGGTCCTCTATGAGGCCGCAGGAGCCCCGACCATGGCCGGCTCGTACGCGACGGCGGCACTCAACGTCGGCGCCGCCGTCGGCCCGCTCATCGCCGCAACCACCCTCAGCACCACAGCCGGGAACATCGGGCCTCTGTGGTCGAGCGGGTTCATGGTCGCTGTTGCGCTGCTCATCGCACTCCCTCTTCGCTCAGTGATCGCGGCCGGCCGGAGCACCGAGGTGCTCCGGTGACGCATGCGAACGCTCCTTTGACCATTGAGGGACGCCGACGGATCGTCGAACGCTGCCGCGCCCGTCCGATCGCCCACCTCGCTGCCGAGGCAGGCGTCTCCCGGACCTGCCTGTCCAAGTGGAAGAACCGCTACGACCAGTACGGCGAAGCCGGGCTCTGGGATCACCCGAGTGTCCCGCACTCCTCACCGCCCCAGACCCCGCCCGACTCGTCGAACGGATCGAGCAGCTGCGGCGGGACAACAAGTGGTCCGCCCGCAGGAACGCACTCGAACTCACGGACCAGGGCGTACGCATCAGTGAACGTACTGTGGGCCGGTGGCTGGCGCGTCTGGGCACCCACCACCGCCGGTTCCTCGACCCCAACGGCTCGGCCAACCGGCGCCCGCCGAAACAGATGGTGGCCCGCTACCCCGGCCACATGGTCCACCTGGACGTCAAGAAGGTAGGACGTATCCCCGACGGCGGGTGGCGAGCCCACGGACGCGGCTCCGAGCAGGCAAAATCAGCCCAACGCGCGAAGACCGCCGGGACCAAGGCTGGGTACATCTACCTGCACTCCGCCGTCGACGGGTTCTCCCGCCTGGCCCACACCGAACACCTCCCCGACGAGAAGGCCGCCACCACCGTGGGGTTCCTCAGCCGCGCCCGCGCGTTCTTCGCCGCCCACGGCATCCACCGGGTTGTTCGCGTGATCACCGACAATGGCGCGAACTACCGCGCCGCCGACTTCGCACGCTCCTTGACCTCGTGGGTCTCTCACCACCAGCGGACCAGGCCATACACGCCCCGACACAACAGCAAGGTCGAGCGCTACCAGCGCATCCTCGCCGAAGAACTGCTCTACACCCGGCAGTGGACCTCCGAGGAAGAGCGAGCCCGGGCGATCACGGTCTGGAACGTCCACTACAACTACCACCGGCCTCACACCACCGCCGGAAACCGCCCTCCCGCCTCACGTCTCCACGCGAACGTCACCAACGTCATGGCCAGCAACAGCACAACGGTGACGGGACCCGCAACGCACGAGGCTTCTGTGCCGTTGGGGGAGGTGTCCGCAGTCTCAACCCGACGGCACCGGAGCCTCGTTGGTTCCCCATCCTGCCGCACACGCTGGTTGAGTGGGTCACCATGCTCATCGTCACCCGCGAGGGTGACCGCCACGGCAAGCTCCCACCGCACCAGCGCGCGCCGGTCGCCTTGGTATACCTGCGCAAGCACGACTCCCTCGCCTAGATAGCCACGGGCTTTGGGATCTCCGTCGGCACGGCGTAAACGTGCAGGTCGTGACCGACCCGACGGGCCACGTGCTGTGGATCTCGCCCGCGCTGCCCAGTCGCGCCCATGACCTCACAGCGGCCCGCGCGCACCGGATCACCCGGATCTGCGAACGCCAGGGTGTCGCTGTCCTCGCCGACCGCGCCTACCAGGGAGCCGGACCGCGGGTGACCACCGGGCGTAAGCGGCCTCTCGACGGCGAACTGTCCCCGACCCGACGCACGGTCAACCGAGCACTGGCCCAGGCCCGAGCACCCGTCGAACGCAGGATGGCACGACCGAAGTCCTGGCGCATCTTCCGCCGGTCCCGCATAAGCCCCAACCGCATGACGGCCATCGCCAAAGCCGTTCTCACCCTGGAGCGGCAACGCTGAAACGCTCAACAGTCCTGAGGGTTACTTCGGCAAGAACCTCAACGCCTTCGCTGATTGCCTGAGCGGTGGCTTCGGGATGCCTGATGACGATGACTACGTGGTTGAGTAGCGGGATCACCAGGTGTCGCGCGAGCACCTGGGCTATGCGGAGACGGCTCGCCGGCTGGAGGTCCTCCTCTCTCGATGCCACCCCACGAACCGCCCTGCTTCCGGCACCGAACTGACCGACGCGCGCGAGAAGAGCGGAGCTACGGTCTTTGACTGGCTGCTCGAAATCTTCGAGGACCGGGCTCCCGGAGCTCTTCGGCTTCGGTAGACGCTGCCAGCATCCAAGCACGGGCTTGGCACCCGCTCTTGCGACCGGCCGCCAGCGGACGTCGAGGCGGATGTTGAGAGCGAAGAGGGTTCGTAGGCGGTATCGACGGCTTCGCGAGCGTCGGGGAGTCGGTTTCCCCCTGCTGGTTACCCCCGTTACCTTTTTGTGGCTCCGCAATGGAGCCTCCGGCCTTCGGGTCCGGCATGACTTCCCCCTTGTTGTTCATGCTCCGGACCCGGCGACACCCCCGGAGCATGAGCAACAAGGAGGAAGGCGCATTGGCGGTACCGACCGGCGTGCGCCGAGATGTTTGCGCCACTTGCCTTTGGAATATGCCAGATTCGGCTGCGCGGGTGCGGGCCGTCCCGGCATGGTGGGCCTGAGCGGGCGGCAGGATCGCCTGCCGTAGCGGTGGCGGAGGAGGAATCGATGGGTTGGGAGCGGGAGGGTTTCGAGTCGCACGAGGGTGTGGTGGGGGTGCTGCTGGCCGACGGGAGCGAGCCCGGGCCGGTGTACTTCGACGTGGGAAGCAGCAGCTACTTCCACGAATCGACCGACTGGTGGGCCTACGACGGCACGTTCCGCCGACCCACGGCGACGACGATGCGGGGCAGGTGCGCGTGCGGCTGGCGTGGCGAGAACACCTACCCCATCGACTGGGAGAAGGCCCGCAGGCTCGAGCCGTACGGCTACGACACCTCCGGGCCGGAGAAGGACTGGGACAACCACATGGACCAGGTGGCCGCCCGCGCGATCTCCCTGCCCGAAGACGTCGCTGCCCTTCTGCGCCGGCTGCGAGAGCGCCTGGACCTGCTTCTCGATGACGCGCCGCTCGCGGCGCTGAAGGCAGCCGACGACCTGGAGGTGATTGTCGCGATGACCGGCCCCCACGCTGCCTCGCTCGTCACCCGAGGACAGGCGATCCCGATGCCGCAGATCGCCGAGGCTCTCGGTATGACGGAGAAGGCGGCACGCTCCCGTCTCCTGTACTACGAGCACTTGAATCGCTGACCCTCGCAGCCAGCGGACGACCTGAGCATCTGTGAGAGCCCGGCCACAACGCCACCCTGAAACAGCAGGGGACAGAGCCGCCACGCGACACATGGCCGTCAGGGGTGCACGGAGGGTTCGCAGGGGTCACGCCTGCCCTCAGGTGCGCCCGGTCGTTCCTGTGCCGCGCCATGCTCGCGTTGCCGGTTCCTAAGTCGAACTTGCGGAGCGACTTGTCGCGGGGGAAGCCGGCGGCCTTGATGCGGCGTTCTGAGCGGCGGCGGGCGCGGTCGTCGCACTCGGCCAGGAAGAGCTCGGCGAGGAAGTCGAGGTAGGACATCTGCTCGCGTTCAGCGATCTCGGTCACATCGGAGAACTGGGACCGGATGGTGGGCAGGCGGAGCATGCGGAATGCCTGGTCGACGCCGGTAGTGGCGGCGTGGTGGGTGAGTCCTCGCTGGCGGGGAAGGGACACGGTGATCTCCTCTGTGACGGGGTGGGGCGGTCGGGTCGGCGGAGTCGTAGAAGCTGGTCGTAGTGGGCGACAGCCGGGAGAGGCCGCTTGTCTGACGGCAGATGGGCCCTGGCAGCCGCCGGCAGCTGGGCTCTGCCGGTCTGGCTTCCGGAGCCGGTCGACGGCGGAGCCTGCTCGGACACCGAGCAGCGGTTCATCCACACGCAGATCTGGTTGTGGCGGTCCACGCGTGGAGTGGAGAGCCGACCCGTCTCGAACGCCTCCTCCGGCAGTGGCGCCAACAACGGTTACTGGGCCGCGAAGTACTCGCCGATCGTGCGGGGCGGGAGCGGATGCGGCGGGCGTCGTCCTGCTGGTCCCACCGGTCGATCATCGCGTTGAGCTCGGCGAGCGTGTCCACCTCAGGGACGGGGCCGAGGTGGTTGCGGTGGAACCAGCCGATCTGGCCCTCGACTCCGCCCTTCTCGTGGGCGCCGCGGACGCCAGGCTGGCAGTAGAGCGCATCCAGACCGTAGTGCGAGCGCAAGGCGGTCCAGCGTTCGGCCTCCACTCGGCGGCGTGAGAGGCCCAGCACCTGGGCGACGGCGGCTCTGAGGTTGTCGTAGCGGACCTCCCCGGTCGGCACCCCGCCCATCACGTGGAGAGCGTGGACATGCCCCTCGAAGAACGCCTCATGCCCGGCCGAGGCGAAGATCCGGTGCACAGCCATGCCCGAGTACGACATCCGGAACGCGAACAGGTAGCGGGTCACCAGCTCGCCGGCCAGCCTGACCGTGACGTCACCGAAGTCGACCTCGGCCTCGGCACCGGCCTGTGGGTTTGCGGTCCGCCGTGAGGATGGCGTCGATCACCGGCTTGTAAGGTCCAGCCGCGTTTTCCGCGGCTTCATCTTCTTCCACGACCCCGGCAAGCCAGGGCTGAACTCCGCACGCGCTCGCGTTGTGCTCGCTGCCGCACACTCCGGCCGCGGCGGCCAAACTCACCCGCAGCCAGTTGCGTGCCTTGCTCAAGCGGGTCGGGTGACCGCGGTGCGGCATCGAGGCGGAAGCCGAACGGCCGAGGGAGATCTTCCACGCGGACCACCTGCACCAGCCACCCCAGGCCGGGGAGGCCATGGGACGCCAGGTCATGGCTCTCGGCCAGCAGGTCAACGCCGCACGCGATTTCGTTGCCGACCTCACCGCAGCGACAGAGGAGGAGTTCCTCACTCACCCAGACGCCGACATCATCACCGGCTTCCCGGGACTGTCCGCTGTCTCCGGAGCGTGAGTTCTCGCCGAGGTCGGAGACGACCGAGAGCGCTTCGCGGATGCCAGAGCGATCGAGGCTTACGCAGGCGCCGCCCCTGTGACGCGGGCATCGGGCCGCAGCCACATCGTCGTGGCCAGGACCGTCAAGAACCAGCGGCTCGCCGCCGCTGGTTACATAGGGGGCCTTCATCTCTCTCCCGTCCGACGCCCCACGGGCCCACTACGACCGACGCCGAGCCGGAGGCGAACGCCACACCGCCGCTCTGAGAAGCCTGTCCAACAAACTCCTCGGCTGTATCTACCACTGCCCTCAAAACCGCACGGAGTACGACGCCGGCCAAGCCTTCACCACATCACTTGCACTCGCTGTGTGAACGCCCCAGTCGACCTTCAGCGACATGAGACGTCTTCGACCCGTACGTGCCCCGATCGACAGGATTCGGACCCGTCAGCTCCCCCTTTCCGTCGCCCGCATGTTCACCGAGAGGAGGAGGTGGCAGGCGGCGTGGATGGTTTCCCGTGGGCGACCAGCAGCACCCGCTGGCCTTCGTTGCGTTCGAGGAGGCCGGTGAGATACCGGGTGGCGCGGATGAGGTAGCTGTTCCAGCTGTCTGGGCCGAAGGCGTACGGCTGTTCAGGATACGTGTGCGGGGCGCCGCCGAAGGCTGCCTCGGCTTCCTTCCAGGCCCTCCCGTCGGCCTGGCCGTGGTGGGGCCCGTCGAGGCCGGTGTCCTCGACCAGGGGCAGGGCGAGGGCGCCAGGGACAGGGCGAGGGCGGCTGCCAGGATCTGACCGCTCTCCCGCAGCCGCAGGCGGGGGCCCGCGTACACGGCGGCGAACGGCTCCACTCGGTGTTCGACGGCCAGCCGGGCGGCGAGCTGCTCGATCTGACGGCGCCCGGCGTCGGTGAGCCCCGTGCAGGTCTTCGGGGCAGGTCTTCGGGCCGCCGACGCGGCCTTCCACGTTGCACCGGGCTTCACCGTGCCGGGCGAACACGATCTCCGCAGTGACGGCCATCTTGTGCTCAGAGGGCGGCGGCCAGTGCGTCGGCGGTGCGCAGGCTCAGGGCCGCGCAGGTGAGCGTCGGATTGGCGGTGCTGCCGGTGGGGAAGACCGCGTTGCCGACGATCCAGAGGTTGGGGTGGGCGTGGGAGGGGCCGTTGGCGTCGACCACGGAGGTGCTGCGGTCGGTGCCCATACGCATGGTGCCCACGGGGTGGCCCGCCTTCGCTCCGGAAGGGCAGATGGGGATGCAGCTGGAGTTGCCCTGGCAGGCACTGCGGCCCTGGTAGCCCTGGGAGTTGCGGGCCTGCGGGGTGGTGAGGACCGTGACCGGGGTGCCGTCGATGGGCGCGATGTCCTTCAGGGCGGTCCGTACGAGTTCGTCGCCGTAGCCGGCGGCGATCCCCGGCATCGGGAAGTCCGAGGAACGCAGGGTCAGGCCCGTCCACTGGTCGCCGTTGCCGGAGACACCCAGCTCCACCTCGGCCGCGGCGTAGTGACTCTCCAGCTGGTCGTAGGTGAGGGGCCAGTCCACCGCGACGCCGTACTGGGTCTTGAGACGGAAGTCGTTGGGCAGGAAGCGCGGAGTGTTGCCGCGCCAGGCCCATGTGCTCCCGCCGACCATGCGCTGGTAGCCGCTCTTGTACAGGTCGGGTCCGGTCTCCACGTAGTAGCGGTTCATGGCGACGGGGTCGCCCGTGCCGCCCGAGGAGGCACCGTGGCCGAGTCGGTTGTTGGGCAGCGAGGCGTAGGGGGAGGGCACGTTCTTGCTCGCCGAGACCTGGTAGGCATCGACGAACGCGGCCTGCTGACCCTCGTCCAGGCCGTTGTCGCCCACGTCCATCAGCAGGATGCAGGCTTGTGGTTTGGCAGTCCTGATCCGGCAGGCGCACAGTGCCCGGCCATGCCGGCGCCGACGATCACCACGTCGTACGGGGTGTCCATGGGGTCCATCTGCAGCGCCCTCGCCTCGGTCAGGGATGCTGGGACCAGTAGCCGTAGCCGCCCGGGACAGGAGCAGCCGACAAGGGGTGCGCCTGGATCACCTGCCACACCAGACCAGCCCGGTAGTGGGCGGGGGCGTCCGGGGGTCTTGGCTGCCGTCCGGCCGGGTGAACTGGGCCGTGAACCAGATCGCGATGGTCTCCCGGGCGGCCCGAGCGAGCGCCGTGTCGCCGTCGAACGTGGCGTGCAGCGCGGTGGCCGGGGCTGCCGCTGCCGCGGCAGCCCGGTAGGCGTCGGGCAGACGTGCCAGGTCGGCGGGAAATACGGCCGCCAGCCAGGCTCGGTACGCTTCGGAGAGCGTCGGCTCCAAGCCCTGCTCACCGGTGAGCAGTTCCGACAGCGCGCGGAAGCCGTCGGCATCGGTCATGGTCGGGGTTTTTCTGCTCAGGCCTCTTCGAAGACGAGGTCCTCGGGTGGGCGGGTCATCTTCACCTTGCTGCCGTTGACGTCGACCACGGTGTCGAGGCCGGTCGGGGACTGGCCGGTGGACAAGATCCAGTACTTGTCGGCGGCCGCGTCGAGGAAGGCCGGGAAGCCGGCCAGGTCCGGATTGCCGAGGTTGAGGTACTCCACGAGCCTGCGGAACAGCTTGGGCAGGATCACGGCCCCGTGCTGGGGGTCGGTGAGGGAGGCCAGACCCGTGACGGTCGCGCCCGAGGTGGTGACGTCCTCGGTCCACAGGCCCTTCTTGACGGGCGACTGCGCTGCCTGCGAGGCGGCGGTCAGCTCGTCCCGCAGGTCCGCGAAGAGGTTGCGGTAGAAGGTGGGGTAGACCAAGCCTTCCCTGATCATGTGGTAATTGAGGGTGGTCCGCAGCAGCGGCACGTCGACGACGATCATGGTGCCGCTCGTGCCAGGCGGGGTGCCCTTGCCGGCCAGGGCGATGCAGCGCTTGTCCAGCGTCGCGCCGGTGGTGAGGATCCAGCCGGGCACGCTCTCAGGGGTCGCCGCGGTGACCGTGTCGTCCTCGGCGCGCTCCACATGAGTGAACCCGATCCACTTCACCAGCTCGTCGCGGGCCCGGCGGGCGAACTCCAGCGGCTGGCTCACCTCGGGCCCGCCACGCTGGAAGTGCGTTTCCAAGGCGTCGATCGCGTCCAGCCGGAGCTTGGCCTTGCCGGCCGTGTTGTGTTTGACCTTGTGTGGTCCCGGCACGAGATCCCACTCGGAGGTCGTATCGGGAGTGAAATGCACGGTGTCACCGTCCGACCGACCCCCCACGACCTGGTACTTACCCTTGATCAACAACATCGGCATGGCGACTCCCTGGTAGGAGATCCGGGCAGAACGGGGCATACAGAGCAGCCGCGACCCATGGATCGGCATGATGGCGGGCACCGCCATCCCTATAACCCGACCCAGACACCGCACACCGCGCCGCGCCCGATTCACGCCCGAACGCGGCGCGAAACCCGCCATCTGCCACACGCCACCGCTGCCACACCGCACCCGACGGACCCCGCTCATCGGCCGTGTCAACAACCCTGCGGGTCACTACACCTAGGACCTGTCCGGCCGATCATGATCGAAGCCAGATGAGGAGTGCTGCGGCGGTCGCGGTGCCGAGGTAGACATAACGGCGCTTGTCGTAGCGGGTGGCCACCGCCCGGGACTGTTTCAGGCGGTTGATGGTCCGCTCGACAGTGTTGCGCTTCTTGTAACGCTCCTCGTCGAAACCGGGTGGCCGTCCGCCGCGAGAACCCTTGCGCAGGCGGACGGCCTGGCTGTCGGTCTTCTCCGGGATTGTGTGCCGGATGCCACGGCGCCGCAGATACTCGCGGCAGGACCTGTTGCTGTAGGCCTTGTCGGCCGCGAGGCTGTCCGGCTTCTTGCGCGGTCTCCCCGGCCCGAGTCCGGGCACTCGGATCTTCTCCACCACGGCGATGAACTGCGTGCAGTCCGCCCCCTGACCTGGAGTCACGATCAGGGACAGCGGGCGGCAGCGGCCATCCGCGCTCAGGTGGAGCTTGCTGGTGAACCCGCCCCGCGAGCGGCCCAGGCCCTCGCCTCCTGCACCATCTCCACCAGACGGGCGACGAGGCTCTGCCACGGCGTCTCGTCCTGGTGTTCCATCTCTTCGGCCCCCTTTGATTCCGGAGCCGGTGGCGGGTCGGTGCGGGCGCCGGCCGCATGGTGATGCGCGCGGACGATGGTGGAGTCCACCGCGATGTCCCAGTCGATCTCCCCTACCGCGTCGGTTGCGGCCTGGACCTGCTGGAGCAGACGTTCCCAGGTGCCGTCGGCCGACCACAGGCGGTGGCGTTCGTAGATGGTCTTCCACGGTCCGAACCGTTCGGGCAGGTCACGCAACTGGACCCCGGTCCGCACCCGGTGCGGAATTCCGTCGATCACCTGCCGGTGACCCCGCCACCTGCCGCAACGCCCGTTGCTGACCGGCAGGAACGGGCGCAGCCGTTCCCACTCAGCATCCGTCAAGTCACCCCGCCCCATGCCCATATGAACGATCAGTAGCAAGGGTCAGTCGCGTGCCCCGCCGAGTCGGTCCTAGTCTCCTGAGAATCCAAAGATTCCCAGGTGAGTCGGGCTGTCGCCGGAGTAGAGGACGACGTAGTAACCGGTCCACCGCATCTGACACTCGCCGAGCAGGCTTTGCTCGTGCTCCTCATGACTCGCAGCCTCATTGGCAGCAGCAGCGAGTTCCTTGTACTGCTCGACCGACGGCCGGTCTGTGCCGAAGTGGTGCATCACACGGTTGAGAGCCAGAGGGCGCAGGGTGCCGTAGTCAGCGATACCGGGGCGCGTCGGCGGGTCATCCGTGGCAACAACCCGGTCGATGTCGAGGATCGTATGGGTGCCCTCGACCCCCATGAACTCCTCGTCCTCGTAGAGGTCCTTCAGGCTTCGGTATCGGTCATTATCGCCGTACTCCTCCTGGAACACCCTGGCCTGCAATGTCGTCAGGGCCGCCTCGACATCACCGTCGTACCTGGTGACGTAATCCCATCCGCTGGCACCCATCGAGCTACCCCTCGCTGAAGATCGTGAACGCGCGAACGATAGCGGTGGGGACTGACAACGCCGCGGCCTGACGGCGGGTTCTACTCGACGTCCCGGATCGAGATGTCCCGGCGGTCAACCGCATCACGGAGATCGCCCGGACAGGTCCTAGGGGGTGTCTTGTCGATCATGTCTCGAGCCAGATGAGGATGCTGGCGAGGGTGACGGCGGCGAGGTAGCGGTCGGGGCGTTTGTCGTAGCGG
>NZ_JBEXSZ010000134.1:0-22896 GCF_040613865.1 Streptomyces sp. NPDC006197
TCTGGTGTGCCAGTTGTCCTGCCAAGGGCATGGCTGGTTGGCTACGTTCGGGAGGGATAACCGCTGAAAGCATCTAAGCGGGAAGCCTGCTTCGAGATGAGTATTCCCACCTCCCTGGAGAGGGTAAGGCTCCCAGTAGACGACTGGGTTGATAGGCCGGATGTGGAAGCCCCGTAAGGGGTGGAGCTGACCGGTACTAATAGGCCGAGGGCTTGTCCTCAGTTGCTCGCGTCCACTGTGTTAGTTCTGAAGCAACGAACAGTTGCTGGTTTCTGGAGCTAGAACACAACTACAGAGTGTGCTTGTTCGCTCGAAACCGATAGGGTTTCGGTGGTCATAGCGTTAGGGAAACGCCCGGTTACATTCCGAACCCGGAAGCTAAGCCTTTCAGCGCCGATGGTACTGCAGGGGGGACCCTGTGGGAGAGTAGGACACCGCCGAACAATTCTTCAGGACCCCTGGTCCCAGCGTTCACGCTGGGACCAGGGGTCCTTTTGTTTTTGCTTGACTTTTCCGATGCGCGGCTGAGTGCCGGCTGCGCGAGAATGACTGCAGTACCCGAAGACAGGAGTCACACCGATGTCCACCAACTCTCCCGACGACCGTCCGGAGCGCGAGCCGCGTCGCAGGGACGGTGCAGGTGGCGACCGGGGCGGCTTCCGTGGGCCGCGCCGTGACGACCGTGGCGGCGACAGCCGCGGCGGCGACAACCGTGGTGGTGGCGGCTTCCGTCGCGATGACCGCGGTGGTGACAACCGTGGTGGCGGCTTCCGCCGTGACGACCGTGGTGGCGACAACCGTGGTGGCGGTTTCCGCCGTGACGACCGTGGTGGCGACAACCGCGGCGGTGGCTTCCGTCGTGACGACCGCCGTGATGACAACCGCGGTGGCGACAACCGGGGCGGTGGCTTCCGTCGTGACGACCGTGGCGGCGACAACCGTGGCGGCGGCGGCTTCCGTCGCGATGACCGCGGTGGTGACAACCGTGGCGGCGGGTTCCGCCGTGACGACCGTGGCGGCGAGCGTCCGTCGTTCCGTCGTGACGACCGTCCCTCGTACGGGCAGCGCGACGACCGCCGTGACGACAACCGCGGCGGTGGTTTCCGTCGTGACGACCGTGGTGGCGACAACCGCGGCGGTGGTTTCCGTCGCGATGACCGTGGTGGCGACAACCGTGGTGGTGGCGGCTTCCGTCGCGATGACCGTGGTGGGGACCGTCCGTCGTTCCGTCGTGACGACCGGCCTTCGTACGGCCAGCGTGACGACCGTGGCGGCGACCGCCCGTCCTTCCGCCGTGACGACCGGCGTGACGACCGGCGCGATGAGCGTCCCTCCTCGTTCCGCCGTGACGAGCGGCCCTCGTACGGGCAGCGTGACGACCGTCGTGACGACAACCGCAGTGGCGGCTTCCGTCGCGACGACCGCGGTGGCGACCGCCCGTCCTTCCGCCGTGACGACCGGCGTGACGACCGGCGCGATGAGCGTCCCTCCTCGTTCCGCCGCGATGACCGTCCCTCGTACGGCCAGCGCGACGACCGCCGTGACGACAACCGCGGCGGCGGCTTCCGCCGTGACGACCGGGGCGGCGAGCGTCCCTCGTCGTTCCGTCGCGACGACCGTGGCGGCGGCTTCCGCCGTGACGACCGGGGCGGCGACAACCGTGGCGGCGGGTTCCGTCGTGACGACCGCGGTGGCGACAGCCGTGGTGGGTTCCGTGGGCGGGACGACCGGGGTGGTTACGGGCGTCGCGACGAGCGCGGCGGTCGGGACCGTGACCGGGACCGTGGCGACCGCGCGCCCATCAAGCGTCTGCCGATCCCGCCGGAGGTCACCGGTGAGGAGATCGACCCGGATGTGCGCCAGGAGCTGATGAGCCTGCCCAAGGGGCTCGCCGAGGAGGTCTCGCGCAACCTCGTCATGGTCGCCCAGCTGATCGACGAGGACCCGGAGAAGGCCTACGGCTACTCCAGGATCGCGCTGCGGCTCGCGTCCCGCGTCGCGGCCGTCCGCGAGGCGGCCGGTTTCGCCGCGTACGCGACGCAGAAGTACTCCGAGGCGCTGGCCGAGTTCCGGGCCGCGCGCCGGATGAGCGGCGGTGTCGAGCTGTGGCCCGTCATGGCCGACTGCGAGCGTGGCCTCGGCCGGCCCGAGCGGGCCCTCGCCATGGCCGGTGAGCCCGAGGTGCAGAAGCTGGACAAGGCAGGACAGGTCGAGATGCGGCTCGTCGCCGCCGGCGCCCGCCGGGACCTGGGGCAGCTCGACGCGGCCATCGTGACGCTGCAGAGCCCCGAGCTGGCTTCCAGCGCCGTGCACCCGTGGACCGCGCGCCTGCGGTACGCGTACGCCGACGCGCTGCTCGCCGCCGGCCGTGAGCGCGAGGCGCGGGAGTGGTTCGCCAAGGCTCTGGAGGCCGACAAGGACGGCGCCACGGACGCCTCCGACCGGCTCGCCGAGATGGA
Source organism: Streptomyces sp. NPDC006197 (assembly GCF_040613865.1). Taxonomy (NCBI): domain Bacteria; kingdom Bacillati; phylum Actinomycetota; class Actinomycetes; order Kitasatosporales; family Streptomycetaceae; genus Streptomyces; species Streptomyces sp. NPDC006197. The sequence goes on from NZ_JBEXSZ010000134.1 coordinate 2,460, forward strand.
CGGTGTCGAGTTCGTCGACGCGTTCGACGAGGCCGAGGAGTCCGAGGACTCCCAGGAGTCCGATGTCGTCGAGCTCGACGACGACGACGAGGACGACGAGGACGACCGGGACGGCGACAAGGGCTGATCCCCCGGAGTAGTGAGAAGGGCGGCACCCGCTGGGTGCCGCCCTTCTTCGTTCAGCGGGGCCCTCAGTCCAGGGCCAGGCTCCTCAGGACCAGGCCCGTCGCGGGCTTCGGGCCGAAGGAGGTCGACTTGCGGGGCATCGTGACGCCCTGGCGGGCGAGGTCGCGGACGACCTCCTCCCGTACCGGATGCATGAGGACCGCCGTGCCGCCGCGGCGTTCCGCCTGGTCGACCGCCGCCTCCGTGTCGTGGATGTAGGCGATGTCCTCGGGGGTGTCCGGGATGCGCCAGACGTGCTCCAGGAGGGTGGAGTGCAGGACCGTCGCGTCCAGGGTCCGCCAGGCCTGGGGGCGGTCCGTGCGGATCGTGCGGTCGAGGAGGGCGGGGTCCGGGCGGTCGAGGAGGTGGAAGCCGCCGTCGCCCGCGAGGAGGAAGGCGTTTCCCCCGGCCGTGGCGGCCTCCAGGGCCTCCAGGGCCGTCGGCAGGGGCTCGTCGATCCGGCGCACCCGGAACGCGTCCCCGAGGGCCGCGAGGGCGTCCGGGACCGGCAGGCGGTTGAGGAGGCGGTGGATCGCGCGGACCCGCAGGGGGTAGCGGGCGGTGTCGATGAGGAGGACCAGGCCGTAGTTCCAGGGGCCGGGGGCCGCGTGCTCCTCGCGGAGGCGCAGGTACGTCGCCCAGCGGTGGTGGCCGTCGGCGATGAGGGCCTGGTGGCGGGCCAGATCGCCGGCGATCACGGCGAGTTCGGCGGGGTCCGTGACCGACCACAGGCGGTGCTGGAAGCCGTCCTCCGTGGTGGTGGAGAGCAAGGGCTCGTGCCGGACGGTGCGCTCGATGACCGCGGCGGCGCCGCCCTCGTCGTCCCCGACGTAGGTGAGGAGCAGGGGCTCCAGGTTGGCGGCCGTGGTCCGCATCAGTGCGGCGCGGTCCTCGACGACGTGCGGCATGACGTCCTCGTGGGGCAGGACGATGCCCTCCGTCGGGGCGGAGAGCTCCAGGGCGCCGATGACGCCGCGCTGGAGGATGCCGTCGCCCTGCTGCTCGTACACGTAGAGCGCGGGCTCCGGGTCCGGGGCGAGGACGCCGTCCGCGAGCCAGCGGTCGAGGGTGACGGCGGCCTTGCGGTGGCGGGTGCCGGCGGTGATCGCCTGCGGGAGGATCAGCCGGACGATGTTGTGGGGGTCGGCGGACTCCAGATGGAGCAGTCCGTCAGGTCGTACGACGACGTCGTAGGGAGGGGACGTCACGGCGGCGAGGCTGCCGACCCGCTCGGGGACGTAGCGGAGTCCGCGGAACGGGGCCAGGCGCAGTCCTGTGGCGTCGTCGCGGACGTCGTCGGCCGCGTGACCTGATGTGTTCATCCCGTCATCGTATGTGGGGGAGGGGTATGAGCGATGATCGGGGGAGCGGGGGAATCCACCCGTGTGATCCGAGGAGTGAGCGGTGACGGTGCGGAACGATCAGGGGCGGCGGGACGGCGGCAGGAAGCACCCGGCGGGCAGCGCGGTCGCGCTGAGCGAGGCGTACGACACGGCGCTCCTGGACCTGGACGGTGTCGTGTACGCGGGCGGGGAGCCCGTCCCGCACGCCGTGGAGGCGCTCGGGACGGCCCGGGCCGGCGGGATGCACCTGGCGTACGTCACCAACAACGCGCTGCGGACGCCCGGTGAGGTGGCGGAGCACCTGACGGAGCTGGGCGTGCCGGCGGAGGCCGGGGACGTGGTCACCTCGGCGCAGGCGGTGGCCCGGCTGATCGCGGACGAGGTGCCCGCGGGGGCCAGGGTGCTGGTCATCGGCGGCGAGGGGCTGCGGGTGGCGCTGCGCGAGCGGGGTCTCGTACCGGTGGAGTCGGCGGACGACGACCCGGCGGCGGTCGTGCAGGGGTACGGCGGGCCGGAGATGCCGTGGGGGAGGTTCGCGGAGGGGGCCTACGCGGTGGCGCGGGGCGTGCCGTGGTACGCCTCGAACACCGACCTGACCATTCCCGGGGCGCGGGGGATCGGGCCGGGGAACGGGGCGGCGGTGGAGGTCGTGCGGATCGCCACCGGGGGCCGGTTCGAGCCGAAGGTCGCGGGGAAGCCGCTGCCGCCGATGCACCGGGAGACGGTGCTGCGGACGGGGGCGGAGCGGCCGCTGGTGGTGGGGGACCGGCTGGACACGGACATCGAGGGCGCGTTCAACGGCGGGGTGGACTCGCTGCTCGTGCTGACCGGGGTGACGGACATGGCGCAGTTGCTCGCGGCCGTGCCCGAGCACCGGCCCACGTACGTGGCGGCCGATCTGCGGGGGCTGCTCACGGGGCAGCCCGAGGTCGTCGCGGACGCGGACGGGGGCTTCGTGTGCGGGGGGTGGCGGGCCTCCGTGAGCGGCGGCGAGCTCGTCCTCGACGGCACGCCGGGTGAGGGGGCGGAGGCGCTGGACGCTGTCCGGGCGCTGTGCGGGGCGGCCTGGTCGGAGGCGGACCGGCCGGGCGGGGGTGTGCCGGACGCGGGGAAGGCGCTGGCGCTTCTGGGGGTGTGAGGCCCCGGCATCCCGACAAGGAGCGAAGTTGGGTAGGCTAACCTAACTTCGCGTGGGTCGTGGTCGTCACCGCCGGACACGCCACGGACGAGACAGCGGGAGTGCGGGTATGGACGGTCGGCAGCAGCAGCGACTGAGCGCGGAATCGGTCACCCTGGCGTACGAGCAGCGGGTCATCGCCCGCGATCTGTCCGTCGCGATCCCCGACAACTCGTTCACCGTCATCGTCGGGCCCAACGCCTGCGGCAAGTCCACCCTCCTGCGCGCCCTCTCCCGGATGCTGAAGCCCAGCGAGGGCCGCGTCCTGCTCGACGGGCAGTCGATCCACGCGCTGCCCGCCAAGAAGGTCGCCAAGACCCTCGGGCTGCTGCCCCAGACCTCCGTGGCCCCCGACGGGATCACCGTCGCCGACCTCGTCGCGCGCGGCCGCTATCCGCACCAGGGGCTGCTGCGCCAGTGGTCCCCGGAGGACGAGCGGATCACACGCGAGTCCATGGCGGCGACCGGCGTCGCGGAGCTGGCCGACCGGTACGTGGACGAGCTCTCGGGCGGTCAGCGCCAGCGTGTCTGGATCGCCATGGCGCTCGCCCAGCAGACGCCGCTGCTGCTGCTCGACGAGCCCACCACGTACCTCGACATCCAGCACCAGATCGACGTCCTCGACCTGTGCGCCGAGCTGCACGAGACGCAGGGGCGGACGCTCGTCGCCGTCCTCCACGACCTCAACCACGCGGCCCGGTACGCCACCCACCTCATCGCCGTCCGCGACGGCGAGGTCGTCGCCGAGGGGCCGCCGTCGGAGGTGGTGACCGCCGAGCTGGTCGAGCGGGTCTTCGGGCTGCGCTGCCAGGTCATCGACGACCCGGAGACGGGGACGCCGCTGGTCGTGCCGGCCGGGCGGAAGGCGCGTGTCCGGGCGGCCGCGGCGGCGCAGGCGCCGTCCCGGGAACTCGCCCTACAGAAGTGACCTCAGCCGCAGGAGGTCCCGGAAGCCGGCTTCCAGTCTGACCCGGCCCGAGGCCCAGGCCTTCGCGAAGTTCAGCTCGCCGTCCACCATCGCCACCAGGTCGTCGCCGGTCATCGCGAGCCGGATGTCCGCCTTGGCCGGCGGCGGGCCCGCCACCGTGGCGTCGACCCGGATCCGGCCGTCCGCGAGACGGCCCGTGAACGTCGTGTCGAGGTCGGTGACGTGGCAGCTCAGGCTGCGGTCGAGCGCGGCCGCACCGCGCACGCCCTCGTCCGCCCGCGCGAGGTTGTCCGAAAGTCTGTCCAGTGCGCCGCGGCACTCCGTGATCGTCGCCATCGCCGTCGACGGTACCCCAGGGCTTCGCGGTAGCGTCGAGGCATGAGCGACGCCACCCCCCAAGCCCCGCAGGAGCAGGCCCCGGCCGAGACGTACGAGCCCGCGGGGCCCGCGCCGCTCGGCGTCGCCCTGGAGCCCACCGGGCACCCCGCCGTCGACGCCCGGCTCGCGCGTCTCGCCGAGCTGGACCACCTCCCGGCGGACGGACACCTGGAGGTGTACGAGGATGTACACCGTGGGCTGCGCGCCGAGCTGACCTCGCTCGACACGCACCCCGCCCCCCGTCCGTACGACAACAGGAGCTGAACCGAACGTGGCAGGAGTGGCACGCCGCCGTCTCGACGCCGAGCTGGTCCGACGCAAGCTCGCGCGCTCGCGCGAGCACGCCAGCCAGCTGATCGCCGCGGGCCGGGTGACCGTCGGCAAGACCGTCGCCACCAAGCCCGCCACCCAGGTCGAGACCGCCGCGGCCATCGTCGTCGTCCAGGACGACTCCGACCCCGACTACGTCTCGCGCGGCGGCCACAAGCTCGCAGGGGCCTTCGCCGCCTTCGTACCCAAGGGACTGAAGGTCGAGGGCCGGCGCGCACTGGACGCCGGAGCCTCCACCGGCGGCTTCACGGACGTCCTGCTGCGCGCGGGCGCCGCCCACGTCGTCGCCGTCGACGTCGGCTACGGACAGCTCGCCTGGTCGCTGCAGAGCGACGAGCGCGTCACCGTGAAGGACCGCACGAACGTGCGCGAGTTGACGCTCGACGCCATCGACGGCGTCCCGGTCGACCTCATCGTCGGCGACCTGTCCTTCATCCCGCTCGGCCTCGTCCTGCCCGCCCTCGCGGCCTGCACGGCGCCCGGCGCCGACCTCGTCCTCATGGTCAAGCCGCAGTTCGAGGTGGGCAAGGAGCGGCTCGGCACCGGCGGAGTCGTGCGCTCCACCGAGCTCCGCGCGGACGCCGTGAAGAACGTGGCCCGGCAGGCCGGCGAGCTCGGCCTCGGCGTCCTCGGCGTCACCGCCAGCCCGCTGCCCGGCCCCTCCGGCAACGTCGAGTACTTTCTGTGGCTGCGGGCAGGCGCGCCCGCGCTGGATCCGGCGGACGTCGACCGCGCCGTGGCGGAGGGACCTCGTTGAGCTCAACTGCAGCAGCACCATCGGGAACAACACGCACCGTCTTCCTGCTCGCGCACACCGGCCGGCCGGCCGCCGTGCGCAGCGCCGAACTGGTCGTCCTGGGGCTGCTGCGCTGCGGCATCGGCGTCCGCGTCCTGGAGGCCGAGGCCGCGGACCTGCCCCTGCCGCCGTCCGTCGAGAGGGTGCCGGAGGGCTGCCCCGACGCGCTCGACGGCTGCGAACTCCTCGTCGTCCTCGGCGGTGACGGCACCCTGCTGCGCGGCGCGGAGTTCTCCCGCGCCTCCGGCGTGCCCATGCTCGGCGTCAACCTGGGGCGCGTCGGCTTCCTCGCCGAGGCCGAGCGCGACGACCTCGACAAGGTCGTCGACCGGGTCGTCACCAAGGCGTACGAGGTCGAGGAGCGGATGACCCTCGACGTCACCGTGCACGAGAACGGCGACGTCCTGTACCGCGACTGGGCGCTCAACGAGGCCGCCGTGCAGAAGGTCTCGCCGGAGCGGATGCTGGAGGTCGTGCTCGCGATCGACGGGCGCCCGGTCACCGGCTTCGGCTGCGACGGGGTGATCTGCGCGACACCCACCGGCTCCACCGCGTACGCCTTCTCGGCGGGCGGCCCGGTCGTCTGGCCCGAGGTCGAGGCGCTGCTCATGGTCCCGATCGGGGCCCACGCCCTCTTCGCCAAGCCGCTGATCACCACCCCCCAGTCGGTGCTCGCCGTCGAGGTCGAGCCGCACACCCCGCACGGGGTGCTGTGGTGCGACGGGCGGCGGACGGTGGAGCTTCCGGCGGGAGCCCGCGTCGAGGTGCGGCGGGGCGCCGTGCCGGTCCGGCTCGCCCGGCTGCACCACGCCTCCTTCACGGACCGGCTCGTCGCCAAGTTCGCCCTGCCCGTCTCGGGATGGCGGGGCGCACCGCACTGACGCCCCCGGCGGGTCCGTAACGAACGGCGCGTCCGGGAGTCACGGCCGGGGGCGATGTCGCATCGGACCCGGTAAACCTCGTATGGTCTGGGGCGTGCTGGAGGAGATGCGGATACGGTCGCTCGGGGTCATCGACGACGCGGTGGTCGAGCTGTCGCCCGGATTCACCGCGGTGACCGGTGAGACCGGTGCGGGCAAGACCATGGTCGTGACCAGCCTGGGGCTGCTGCTCGGCGGACGTGCCGACCCGGCCCTGGTGCGGATCGGCGCGGCCTCGGCCGTCGTCGAGGGGCGGATCAGCGTGCCCCCGGGCTCGTCCGTCGCCGCACGCGCGGAGGAGGCCGGTGCCGAGCTCGACGAGGGCGTGCTCCTCGTCAGCCGTACCGTCTCCGCCGAGGGACGCTCGCGGGCCCACCTCGGCGGGCGCTCCGTGCCCGTCGGGCTGCTCGCCGAACTCGCCGACGAGCTCGTCGCCGTCCACGGCCAGACCGACCAGCAGGGCCTGCTCAAGCCCGCCCGGCAGCGCGGCGCGCTCGACCGGTACGCGGGCGAGGCCGTCTCCGTGCCGCTCGCCGCCTACGGCGAGGCGTACCGGCGGCTGCGCGCCGTCACCGCCGAGCTGGACGAGATCACCACCCGGGCCAGGGAACGCGCCCAGGAGGCCGATCTGCTGCGCTTCGGCCTCGGCGAGATCGAGGCCGTCGCCCCGCTGCCCGGCGAGGACGCCGAACTCGCCGCCGAGGCCGAGCGGCTCGGCCACGCCGAGGCCCTCGCCTCCGCCGCCGCGCTCGCGCACGGCGCGCTCGCGGGCGACCCCGAGGACCCCGAGGCCGTCGACGCGACCACCCTGGTCGCCGGCGCGGGCCGGGCCCTGGAGGCCGTACGGTCGCACGACCCGGCGCTCGCCGGACTCGCCGACCGGATGGGCGAGATCTCCATCCTGCTCTCGGACGTGGCGCAGGAACTGGCCGGATACGCCGACGACCTGGACGCCGACCCGCTGCGGCTCGCCGCCGTCGAGGAGCGGCGGGCGCTGCTCACCCAGCTGACGAGGAAGTACGGCGAGGACATCGCCGCCGTCCTCGCCTGGGCGGAGGAGAGCGCGGCGCGGCTCGGCGAACTCGACAGCGACGACGACCGGATCGAGGAGCTCACCGCCGAACGGGACCGGCTGCGCGACGAACTGTCGGTGCTCGCCCAGCGGCTCACCGACGCGCGCACGGAGACGGCCGCCCGGTTCGCCGACGCGGTCACCGCCGAACTCGCCTCGCTGGCCATGCCCCACGCGCGCGTGTCCTTCTCCATCGCCCAGACCGAGGACCCCGAGGGCGTCGAGGTCGGCGGCCGGCGCGTCGCCTACGGCCCGTCCGGCGCCGACGAGGTCGAGCTGCTGCTCGCCCCGCACCCCGGCGCCCCGCCCCGGCCCATCGCCAAGGGCGCGTCCGGCGGTGAGCTGTCCCGGGTGATGCTCGCCGTGGAGGTCGTCTTCGCCGGGGTCGACCCGGTGCCGACGTACCTCTTCGACGAGGTCGACGCGGGCGTCGGCGGCAAGGCGGCCGTCGAGATCGGCCGTCGGCTCGCCAAGCTCGCCAAGTCCGCCCAGGTCGTGGTCGTCACCCACCTCCCGCAGGTCGCGGCCTTCGCCGACCGGCAGCTGCTCGTCGAGAAGACGAACGACGGCTCCGTGACCCGTTCCGGCGTCACCGTCCTGGAGGGCGAGGAGCGCGTCCGGGAGCTGTCCCGGATGCTCGCCGGCCAGGAGGACTCCGAGACGGCCAGGGCCCACGCGGAGGAGCTGCTCGCCACGGCGCGGGCGGACGCGTGAGCCCGGGCCCGGGAAGGGTCGTGGGCGGGGCGGAGGATGTGCCGCGGGCTTCGGCCGGGCCCAAGTCGGCGCGTTCGCCGCGGGCTTCGGCCGGGCTCAAGTCGGCACGTTCGCCGCGGGCTTCGGCCGGGCCCGGCTCGCGTGCGGGGGCGGCTGAGGCGGCGGTCGCCGTCGTGGTGAGGGGAGCCGACGGGCGCTCGTGCGCTCACCCGTGTGGGTGAACCCGTGGGTGTGTGGCCGGCCCGTACACCTCCCGCACACCGGAACGACGCCACTTCGGTGCCGGAACGTGCGTACGGTCCAGGGGACGGACTGGCATCCTTGGGCGCGTGACACAGCTCCGTACGGTCCAAGTGCTGGGCGGCGGCGGCGCGGGCAGCAGCGCTCACGTCCGATCACTCGCCTCGGGGCTGGTGGCAAGGGGCGTGCGGGTGACCGTGTGCGCCCCGGCCGAACTCGACCGCGCATACGACTACCTGGGCGCCGGCGCGCACTTCGTGCCCCTGCCCCGCCTCGGCGACCCCGCGACCGTCGCCGCCCTCCGCAACGCCTGCATCGGCGCGGACGTGGTCCACGCGCACGGCCTCCAGGCCTCCGTACGGGCCGCGCTCGCGCTGACCGGCGGCTGCCGAACCCCCCTGGTGACCACCTGGCACAGCCGGAGCCACATGGACGGCGCGCGGGGCGGCGTGCTGCGGCTCCTCGAACGGAAGACCGCGCGGGCCGCGACCGTCGTCCTCGGCACCTCCTCCGAACTCGTCGACCGCGCCCGGCGGCGCGGGGCCCGGGACGCCCGCCTCGCCCCCGTCACCGTGCCCCCCGCGCGCGGGCCCGTCTGCCTCCACGACGGCAAGGCCCGCGCCGAACTCGGCGCCGTCGACCGGCCCCTGCTCATGGCCGTCGGAGCGCTCGAACGCGGCCGGGGCTACCGGACGCTGCTCGACGCCGCCCGGGAATGGCGGGAGCTCGACCCGCAGCCGCTGCTCGTGATCGCCGGAGAAGGGCGCGAACGGGCCTTCCTGCAACGGCGGATCTTCGAGGAACGGCTCGCCGTCCGGCTCATCGGACGCCGGGACGACGTCGCCGAGCTGCTCGCCGCCGCCGACGTCGCCGTCCTGCCGTCGCGGTGGGAGGCGCGCTCCCTGCTCGCACAGGAGGCGCTCCGGCTCGGGGTGCCGCTCGTCGCGACGGCGGTCGGCGGTGTGCCGGAACTCGTCGGGAACGCGGCGGAGCTCGTGCCGTACGGGGACGCGGGGGCCCTGGCGGGGGCGGTGCGGGGGCTGTTGGAGGACGCGGAGCGACGGATGGACCTGGCGGCGGCGGGGCGGGTGCAGGCGGGGTCCTGGCCCACGGAGGACGAGACGGTGGCGCATGTGCTGGCGGTGTACGACGAGTTGACGGGGCGGTGACCCTTCCTGGGCCCGCGCCCGCCGCCCCGCCGGGCCTACGGCGTGTGGCGGCGGGCGCGGAGGGCCAGGGAGAGGGCCAGGACCGTTTGGGGGTCGTCCAGGTCCGTGCCGAGGAGTTCGGAGATGCGGGCCAGGCGGTTGTAGAGCGTCTGGCGGTTGAGGTGGAGCTCGCGGGCCGTCTCCGCCTTGCGGCCCGCGTGCGCCAGGTACGTCTCCAGGGTGGGAAGGAGCGGCGGGCGGGACGCGCGGTCGTGGTCCCGCAGCGGGCCGATCGCCCGGTCGACGAAGGCCGCCAGGTCCGGGTGGTCGCGCAGCCGCCACAGGAGCAGGTCGATGTCGAGGCGGCGCGCGTCGTACCAGGGGAGGTCCGAGAGGCCCTGCGCCGCCGTCGCCGTCTCCGCCGCGTGCCGCAGGCCCGCCGAGGCCGCCGCCCAGCCGCCCGCGACGCCGACCACGACGACCGGCGGGTGCGCCCCGGCCCGTTCCAGGCCGGCCCGCTCCACGCCCGCGCGCAGCGCCGCCGCGACCCGGTCCGCGACCGCCGTGCGCTCCGACTCCGAGCGGAGGCCCAGGAGGAGGGGGACCCGGCCTTCCACCGGGCGGACGCCCAGGAGGGCCGGGACGCCGACCGAGGACAGTTCCTCCAGGACCGCGCGGGCCAGGAGCGCCCAGTTGCCCGAGGGGGAGAGTTCCGAGGCCAGGCGCATCACGACCGGGAGGAGCGGGCCGTCCCCGGGCTTGAAGCCGAGGACCCTCGCCTGTGCCGGGGCGTCCTCCGCCGTGATGCGGCCCTCCGCGAGGTCCGTCAGGAAGTCGCCCCGGCCGCGCGCGGCCAGCTCCTCCTCCTGGCGTGCCTGCATGAGGACGACCGCGAGGAGCCCCGCCGCCCGCTCGGCCGCCATCCGGTGGACGGGGGAGAGGGCGCCGGAGACCGCGAGGAGGACGAGGCGGGCCCGTACCGAACCCGTACCGGGGCCGCCGCCGGGCACGTCGACGAGGACGGTGCCGGAGGGCGGGCCCGACTCGCGGGCCGCCCGCTGGCCGCGCAGCCCGTCCCACACCTGGAGCGGGTCGGCGGGCGCGGACTCGGTGCCCGCCGCGTACAGCAGCTGCCCGTCGGCGGTCTCCAGGAAGACCGGGTTCGCGGCGAAGTCGGAGAGGATGCGGAGCACCTGCGGGACCCCGCCGCCGCCGAGGAGCGCCTCGGTGCACTGCCGGTGGACCTCCTCGGCCTGCCGCTGGAGGGCGTAGTGGCCGTTGACGATCTCGGTGTGGATCTCCTCCGTGACGGCGACGAAGGGGACCTCGCGGTGGAGCTGGACGAGGGGGAGACCGGCTGTCCTGGCGGTCTCCACTATCGTCGCCGGGAGGCGGGCGAAGCGCGGGCCCAGTTCGACGACGAGCGCCGCGATGCCCCGGTCGGCGAGCCGGCGGACGAAGGCGCGTTGTTCGGCCGGGCGGGTGCCCAGGCCGAGGCCCGTCGTGAGGAGTAGTTCGCCGCCCTTGAGGAGCGACGCGATGTTCGGCACCTCGCCCGCGTGCACCCAGCGCACCGTGCGGTGGAGCCGGTCCGCGCCGGCCACGACCTCCGGGAGCCCGCTGCGCAGCCCGGGGAGTTCGAGCGCCCGCTGCACGGTGATCCCGCCCTGATTGTCCATAGCCGGACGCTACCCGCGTCCGTGTCGCGACGACATCACCGCACGGTCACGGGACCGGACAGTTCGTACACCAGGGCGACAACTCGTCGCCCCATGGCGGGAATTGTGCGACCGCTTGTCGATTGTGGCCTACGTCACTCGCGAGGATCCTCTCGGCCCATGGCAGAGAACCCCACTCCAGAGGTCCACCGGCTCAAGGCGAACTCGGTCGGACTCGTCGGCGTCGTCTTCATGGCCGTCGCCACCGCCGCCCCGATCACGGCGATGACCGGAAACCTCCCGATCGCCGTCGGCTTCGGCAACGGCACCGGCGCACCCGCCGGATACCTCTTCGCGACGCTCGTCCTGACCGTCTTCTCGGTCGGCTACGTCGCCATGGCCAAGCGGATCACGGCCGCCGGCGCCTTCTACGGCTACATCTCGCACGGCCTGGGCCGGATCGCCGGCATGGCCTCCGGCATGCTCGCCGTCCTCGCGTACATCGTCTTCGAGGCCTCGATCGTCGGCGTCTTCTCCTACTTCGCCAAGACCACGGTCGCCGACCAGCTCGGCGTCGACCTGCCGTGGGTGCTGTACGCGGCGGTCATGCTGGCCGTCACCGCCGTCCTGTCGTACTTCGACATCAACCTGACCGCCAAGGCGCTCGGGGTGATGCTGGTCGCGGAGATCGCCGTCCTCTTCGCGGTCGCCACCGCCGTCCTGATCGCCGGCGGCGGCCCCGACGGCATCCCGGTCGAGCCGATCAACCCCAAGAACGCCTTCACCGGCACCTCCGCCGGGCTCGGTCTCTTCTTCGCCTTCTGGTCCTGGGTCGGCTTCGAGTCGACCGCCATGTACGGCGAGGAGTCCCGCGACCCCAAGCGGGTCATCCCGCGCGCCACCCTGATCTCCGTCATCGGCGTCGGCCTGTTCTACATCTACGTCTCGTGGATGACCATCGCCGGGAACGGGCTCGCCGGCTCCGTGAAGCTGTCCTCGTCCGCGAGCCCGCTCGACCTGTTCTTCGCACCCACCCAGACCTTCATCGGCGCCTGGGCCGTCGACGCCTTCCAGTGGCTGCTGCTCACCGGCTCCTTCGCCTGCGGCATGGCCTTCCACCAGTGCGCCTCGCGCTATCTGTACGCCATCGGCCGGGAGGGCTTCCTCCACCCGGCGCTCGGCCGGACCCACGCCCGGCACGGCTCGCCGTACATCGCCTCGTACGTGCAGAGCGCGATCGCAGTCGCCCTCGTCGCCGCCTTCTGGCTCACCGGCCAGGACCCGTACATCCACCTCTACACGCTGCTCGCGATCCTCGGCACGATGGCGATCCTCATCGTCCAGACCCTCTGCTCCTTCGCCGTCATCGGCTACTTCCGCAGGAACCACCCCGAGGACCGGCACTGGTTCAGGACCCTCACGGCCCCGCTCCTCGGCGGCATCGGCATGATCGCCGTCGTCGTGCTGCTGATCATGAACATGGAGACCGCGGCCGGTCTCGCCGCCGACTCCCTCTTCTTCAAGGCGATCCCCTGGATCGTCGGCGCCGTCTTCTTCGGCGGTCTCGGCCTCGGCTTCTACCTCAAGGCCAAGCGGCCCGAACGCTACGAGATCATCGGCCGGATCGTCCTGGAGGACGCCGCCGAACGCCCCGCCGAGGAAACCCCCGTCCCCGCCCCCGCACCCCAGAGCTGACTCCCCCTCACCCTCCAGGATCCAGGAGCGCCCCATGGCACGCACCAACCCGATGCACCTCCTGAAGAACCTCGCCGCCGAGCACGCCGCCGCCCGCCGGCTGAACCTCCCCGTCGACGAACTGCGCGGCATGAGGGCCGACGCCCTCGGGCGCCGCGCCCTCCTCAGGTACGCCGCCGCCGCGGGTGTCGCGGTGGGCGTGGGCGCGGCGGCCCCCGCCGTCGCCGCCACCCCCACCCCGCAGGTCAAGAGCACCGCCCGGGTCGCCGTCGTCGGCGCCGGGATCTCCGGCCTCACCGCCGCCCTCACCCTCCAGGACGCCGGCCTCAGCCCCGTGCTGTACGAGGCGAACCCGTCCAGGGTCGGCGGCCGCATGTGGACCCAGCGGGACCACTGGGCGTACGGGCAGACCTCCGAGATCGGCGGCGAGCTGATCGACACCAGTCACAAGAAGATCCTCGAACTCTGCCGCCGGTTCGGCCTCGCCACCGAGGACTTCCTCGGCGGCGGGCCCAACGGGGCCGAGGAGGTCCTCTGGTTCGGCGGCGCCTACTACCCGCGCGAACAGGCCGACGAGGACTTCAACGCCGTCTACCAGGCCCTCCACCGCGACCTGCTCGACGCGGGCGAGGTGAAGTGGAACCAGACCACCCCCACCGGCACCGCCCTCGACAACATGTCGCTGTACGAGTGGATCGAGACCCGGGTCCCCGGCGGACACTCCTCACCGCTCGGGAAGTTCATCGACGTCGCCTACAACGTCGAGTACGGCGCCGACACCACCGAACAGTCCTCGCTCGCCCTCGTCCTGCTCATGGGCTACCAGACCAATCCGGGCAACTTCAACGTCTGGGGCCTCTCCAACGAGCGCTACCACGTCGTCGGCGGCAACGACCGGCTCCCGAACGCCGTCGCCGGGGCGCTCGCCCCCGGCACCCTGCGCATGGGCTGGTCGCTGACCGCCGTACGGGCCAACGCCGACGGCACCCAGACGCTCACCTTCACCGAGGCGGGCGCCACCCGCACCGTCACCGCCGACCACACGATCCTCTGCGTCCCGCTGCCCATCCTCCAGCGACTCGACCTCTCCCGGGCCGGGTTCGACCCGCTCATGCAGAGCCTCCTGCGGGACGCCCGCATAGGCTACTGCACCAAGCTCAACATGCAGTTCGGCACCAGGCCCTGGCGCGGCACCGGCCCCTGGCCCGGCGTCTCCGCGGGCGACTGCTTCACCGACACCGAGGTCCAGCAGACCTGGGACACCACCAAGATCCAGGGCGGCACCGGCGGCATCCTCCTCCAGTACGGCGGCGGCAGCCTGGCCCGGAACCTGAACCCGGCCGGACCGTTCTCCACCGAGTCCGACCCGTACGTACGGAGCCTGGTCACCCGCTACCTGGCCGGCATCGACGCCTTCTTCCCCGGCACCTCCCGGGCGTACACCGGCCGCGCCCAGCTCTCCGCCTGGCACAAGAACCCGTACTCCCTCGGCGCGTACTCCTGCTGGCCCGTCGGCTACCTCCACCGGTACGCCGGGTACGAGGGCACCGCCCAGGGCAACGTCCACATCGGCGGCGAGCACTGTTCGTACGACTTCCAGGGCTTCATGGAAGGCGGCGCGACCGAGGGCGAGCGCGCCGCCCAGGAGGTGATCGCCGCGCTGCGATGAGCGGGCTCAGCCGGCCGGCACGATGTTGTGGTTGAAGCGGAACACGTTGTCCGGGTCGTACGCGGCCTTCACGGCGGCGAGCCGGCGGTAGTTCTCCTCGCCGAAGGAGGAGACGATCCGCTGCTCGCCCTCGGCGCCGACGAAGTTCAGATACGTCGCGTCGAGCGCCCACGGCCGCGCGTCGGCCCGCACGTCGCGCACCCACTCCGTCGCCGGCCCGTCCAACGCGGGGTCCTCCCAGGTCGCGAACGGGTGCACCGCCCAGGGTGCGGTGCGCCACGGCTGCGGATACCCGGAGGGCCCCGCGGCCACGGCCCCGCCCATCAGGAACAGCACCTGCTGGGTGGCGGTCCCCGCCGGGATCCCCGCGCCGCGCTCGCAGAAGACGTCCACGGCCTCGTCGGGGAACTCCCTCAGGTACTCCGCCGACCAGTAGTTCCGCAGCCCCGGCGGGTCGTCCATCATCGACTGCAGGTCCACGTACGGGATGTCCGTGACGATCTCCACCACGGGCTTCAGCGCGAACAGCGGCGCCGCGAACTCCCGCAGCTCGGAGACCGGCCCCGCGTACGTGAACAGCGTCCCGCACACCAGCTTGCCGACCAGGTCCTCGGGTATGAACGGCTCCGGGGGCGCGGGCGCGTAGAGAGCGCCGCCACCCATCTCGTCGGGCGCGCCGAGGCCGAGGTCCCGGAAGGTGCGCACCACCTCGGGCGCGTTCTCCGGCAGGAAGAACAGCATCGCGACGCTCGTCCGGGGCAGCGCGTGCAGCCGCATCGTCAGCGAGGTCGCCACCCCGAAGTTGCCGCCGCCGCCGTGCAGCGCCCAGAACAGCTCCGGGTTCTCCTCCGCGTCCGCGTGGACGTGCTTGCCCTCGGCGGTGATCAGGTCGACGGCGAGCAGGTTGTCGCTGGCGAGACCGAACTTCCGCTCCAGCCAGCCCGATCCGCCGCCCAGCGTGAAGCCGCCGACCCCGGTGGTGGACACCCGGCCGCCGGTCGTCGCCACGCGGAACGGCTGGCAGGCGTGGTCCAGGTGGGACATGGTCGCCCCGCCCTCGATCCGTACCGTCATCTCCTCCGGGTCCACGACGACGCCGTGCATCCGGCGGAGGTCGACGACCAGCGCTCCGTCGATCACGGAGGTCCCGGCGACGCTGTGCCCGCCGCCGCGCACCGCGATCGGCAGCTCGGCCTCCCGGCCGAACAGGATCGCGTTCGACACGTCGGCCTGGGTGGCGCACTGGGCGATCACCGACGGGCGCCGGTCGATCATGCCGTTGTGCAGGGCACGCGCCTCGTCGTAGCCCGGATGACCGGGGACGATCACTTCGCCGGCCAGGTCGTCGACCAGTCCGGCCAGGGCGCTCTCGGAGATGTGGGGAGCCATGGGAGCCCCCCTTTCGTACGGGGGACAAGGACCTTCTCATCGTAGGTCCGGCCCCCGGGGGTGTCTCGCGGGCGCCCCTCAGCCTCCGTACGCGCCGCTCGCCGTGAGCCGCAGCGCCGTGTCGATGAGCGGGACGTGGCTGAAGGCCTGCGGGAAGTTGCCCACCTGCCGCTGGAGCCGCGGGTCCCACTCCTCGGCGAGCAGCCCGAGGTCGTTGCGGAGCGCGAGGAGCTTCTCGAAGAGCGTGCGCGCCTCGTCGACCCGGCCGATCATCGCCAGGTCGTCCGCCAGCCAGAAGGAACAGGCGAGGAACGCGCCCTCGTCGCCCTCCAGGCCGTCCACGCCGGCCTCCTCGCCGGCCGTCGGGTAGCGCAGCACGAAACCGTCCTCCGTGGACAGCTCGCGCTGGATCGCCTCGATCGTGCCGATGACCCGCTTGTCGTCCGGCGGCAGGAAGCCCATCTGCGGGATCAGCAGCAGCGAGGCGTCCAGCTCCTGGGAGCCGTACGACTGGGTGAAGGTGTTGCGCTCCTTGTCGTAGCCCTTCTCGCAGACGTCCCGGTGGATCTCGTCGCGCAGTTCCCTCCAGCGCTCCAGCGGGCCGTCCGCGTCGCCGGACTCGATCAGCTTGATGGTGCGGTCCACCGCCACCCAGGCCATCACCTTGGAGTGCACGAAGTGCCGGCGCGGGCCGCGCACCTCCCAGATGCCCTCGTCGGGCTGGTCCCAGTGGGTCTCCAGGTAGTTGATCAGCTTGATCTGGAGCAGGGAGGCGTAGTCGTTGCGGGACAGACCCGTCATGTGCGCGAGGTGGAGGGCCTCCGTGACCTCGCCGTAGACGTCCAGCTGGAGCTGGTTCGCGGCGCCGTTGCCGACCCGGACCGGGCTGGAGTTCTCGTACCCCGGCAGCCAGTCGAGCTCCGCCTCGCCGAGCTCCCGCTCGCCCGCGATGCCGTACATGATCTGCAGGTTCTCCGGGTCGCCCGCGACGGCGCGGAGCAGCCAGTCCCGCCAGGCGCGGGCCTCCTCGCGGTAGCCGGTGCGGAGCATCGAGGAGAGGGTGATCGCCGCGTCCCGCAGCCAGGTGTAGCGGTAGTCCCAGTTGCGGACGCCGCCGATCTCCTCCGGCAGCGAGGTGGTCGGCGCGGCGACGATCCCGCCGGTCGGCGCGTACGTCAGCGCCTTCAGGGTGATCAGCGAGCGGACCACGGCCTCCCGGTAGGGGCCGTGGTACGTGCAGTGCTCGACCCAGTCGCGCCAGAAGTCGGCGGTCGCCTCCAGCGAGCCCTCCGGGTCCGGCAGCGCGGGCGGCTCCTTGTGGGAGGGCTGCCAGGAGAGCGTGAAGGTGATCCGCTCGCCGGGCGTGACCGTGAAGTCGGAGTACGTCGTCAGGTCCTTGCCGTGGGTCTCCACGGCGGTGTCCAGCCACACCGAGTCGGGCCCGGCGACCGCGACCGTGCGGTCCCCGACCTTGTGCACCCACGGCACGACCCGGCCGTAGCTGAACCGCATCCGCAGCGAGGAGCGCATCCGCACCCGCCCCGAGACGCCCTCGACGATCCGGATCAGCTGCGGCGCGCCGTCGCGCGGCGGCATGAAGTCGGTCACCCGGACCGTGCCGCGCGGGGTGTCCCACTCGGACTCCAGGATCAGCGAGTCGCCCCGGTAGCGGCGCCGGTCGGCGGGGGCCGGCTCCGCGTCCGCCGGACCCGCCGGGCCCACCCGCCAGAATCCGTGCTCCTCCGTGCCGAGGAGACCGGCGAAGATCGCGTGCGAGTCGAAGCGGGGGAGGCAGAGCCAGTCGACGCTGCCGTCCCGGCACACCAGGGCAGCGGTCTGCATGTCTCCGATGAGTGCGTAATCCTCGATACGCCCGGCCACGTGCTTCACTCCAGTCGAACGGCCACGTCCGCCCCGTGGGGCGCTTGCTACGAATGCGCGTGATGTGCGCGATGGGTCAACCAGGCCAGTGTGCGGGATGCGGCGACCTGCTGGGCGGGCGATGTGCGAGCAGAATACGCGGCGGCCCGGTGACCTTGGTGATCACGCGGACGACGCACTGCTCCACACGGGTGAGCTGCGGCTTTCCCCCTCCCCGACGGCCCCGTCGCCGTCCGTGAACACCCGACTGCCGCGTGTGGCCGGAAGCGGTCTCTCCCTGTCGCTGATACCCTGGTACCCCGTGGACCGGTGGGAAACGGCGACAGCCGAGGACCCCGAAACCGCAGCGACGGCACCCCCCGATTCTTCCGGAGGGGAAGCCGGTACGCACCTCCAGAACGCGACCACGGGAGCCCCCTCTTGGCGATGCCGCCCAACACCACGACGACCAAGCACATCTTCGTCACCGGGGGTGTCGCCTCCTCCCTCGGCAAGGGCCTCACCGCCTCCAGCCTGGGTGCGCTCCTCAAGGCTCGCGGTCTGCGGGTCACGATGCAGAAGCTCGACCCGTACCTGAACGTCGACCCGGGCACGATGAACCCCTTCCAGCACGGTGAGGTGTTCGTCACCAACGACGGCGCCGAGACCGACCTGGACATCGGCCACTACGAGCGCTTCCTCGACGTCGACCTCGACGGCTCGGCCAACGTCACCACCGGCCAGGTCTACTCGCAGGTCATCGCCAAGGAGCGGCGCGGCGAGTACCTCGGCGACACCGTGCAGGTCATCCCGCACATCACCAACGAGATCAAGGGCCGCATCCGCCGCATGGCGACGGACGACGTCGACGTCGTCATCACCGAGGTCGGCGGCACGGTCGGCGACATCGAGTCGCTGCCGTTCCTGGAGACCGTCCGCCAGGTCCGCCACGAGGTCGGTCGCGACAACGTCTTCGTCGTCCACATCTCGCTGCTGCCCTACATCGGCCCCTCCGGCGAGCTGAAGACCAAGCCGACCCAGCACTCCGTCGCCGCCCTGCGCAACATCGGCATCCAGCCCGACGCGATCGTGCTGCGCGCCGACCGCGAGGTCCCCACCGCCATCAAGCGCAAGATCTCGCTGATGTGCGACGTCGACGAGGCCGCGGTCGTCGCCGCCATCGACGCCCCGTCGATCTACGACATCCCGAAGGTCCTGCACACCGAGGGCCTGGACGCCTACGTCGTCCGCAAGCTCGACCTGCCCTTCCGCGACGTGGACTGGACCGTCTGGGAGGACCTCCTGGACCGCGTCCACAACCCGGAGCACGAGGTCACGGTCGCGCTCGTCGGCAAGTACATCGACCTGCCCGACGCCTACCTGTCGGTCACCGAGGCCATGCGCGCCGGCGGCTTCGCCAACCGCGCCCGGGTCAAGGTCAAGTGGGTCACCTCCGACGACTGCAAGACCCCGGCGGGCGCCGCGAAGCAGCTCGGCGACGTCGACGGCATCCTCATCCCCGGCGGCTTCGGCGACCGCGGCGTGTCCGGCAAGGTCGGCGCGATCCAGTACGCCCGCGAGAACAAGGTGCCGCTGCTCGGCATCTGCCTCGGCCTGCAGTGCATCGTGATCGAGGCCGCCCGGAACCTGGCCGACATCCCCGAGGCCAACTCCACCGAGTTCGACCCCGCCACCGCGCACCCCGTCGTCTCCACGATGGAGGAGCAGCTGGCGTACGTCGAGGGCGCCGGCGACCTGGGCGGAACGATGCGCCTGGGCCTCTACCCGGCGAAGCTCGCCGAGGGCTCGGTCGTCCGCGAGACCTACGCCGACGAGCCGTACGTCGAGGAGCGCCACCGCCACCGCTACGAGGTGAACAACGCCTACCGCGCGGAGCTGGAGAAGAAGGCCGGCCTGGTCTTCTCCGGCACCTCCCCGGACAACAAGCTCGTCGAGTTCGTCGAGTACCCGAAGGAGATCCACCCCTACCTGGTCGCCACCCAGGCGCACCCGGAGCTGAAGTCCCGCCCGACCCGCCCGCACCCGCTCTTCGCGGGCCTGGTGAAGGCGGCCGTGGAGCGCAAGACGGGCAAGTAGTACGGCGCGTTAACGTTGCCGGGGTACGGCTCCCTCCCGGGGGTCCGTACCCCGGCTTTCGTACGAGAGGACTGCTGATGAAGGTGCAGGACACCCCGGAGGAGTGGCAGGTCGTCGCCACCGCCACCCCCTTCAAGGGAAACAAGACGAGTGTCCGCACGGACGACGTGGTCATGCCGGACGGCTCGGTCCACCGCCGTGACTACCAGGTCCACCCCGGCTCCGTGGCCGTCCTCGCCCTGGACGAGGAGGACCGCGTGGTCGTCCTCCGGCAGTACCGGCACCCCGTACGGCAGCGGCTCTGGGAGATCCCCGCCGGGCTCCTCGACGTGCCCGGCGAGAACCCGCTGCACGCCGCCCAGCGCGAGCTGTACGAGGAGGCGCACGTCAAGGCCGGCGACTGGCGGGTCCTCGCCGACGTCTACACGACGCCCGGCGGCTGCGACGAGGCCGTACGGATCTTCCTGGCGCGGGACCTCGCGGAGGCGGAGGGCGCGCGCTTCGAGGTCTCCGAGGAGGAGGCCGACATGGAGCTGGCACGGGTGCCGCTGCCCGAGCTGGTGCGGGGGGTGCTGGCGGGGGAGCTGCACAACAACTGCCTGGTGGTGGGTGTCCTTTCGCTGGCGGCGGCCCGGGCGGGGGAGGGCGGGCTCGACGCGCTCCGTCCGGCCACCGCGCCGTGGCCGGCCCGCCCCTTCGAGGCGTAGCCCTTCCGGGCGCCTTTCCGCCCGGCGGGGCGGTGCCCCTCCGCACCCCCGTGTGGGCAACCGTCCCGCCCCCAGTTTCTGGTTCTCGCGCTCCCACTCCCGCTCGGCCTTCTCGATCGCGCTGCGGATCCCCCGGACCGCGTACTCCTTC